>JAGHUL010000084.1 GCA_018064825.1 Candidatus Colivicinus equi | reverse complement strand
CAGTTGTAAAACGTGGACTTGATATTAATGAATTTAGAACTGTTCTTGAATTGCTAGTTGATGGAGCTACTATACCAGAAAAATATAAAGATCATCCACTACGAAATTCAAAAGAGTTTAAGAATTGTCGAGAGCTACATATTAAACCTGATTGGCTTCTTGTATACAAATATTCAAATGATAATGTTATTTTGTATCTAATTAGAACTGGAAGTCATAGTGATTTATTTTAATTAGTTTTTGGAAAAATATTGGTGAGTCTTTTTGTTTATATATTGAAAAGTTGTGTACCTTTTGGCAGTTATTGTATATATATTATCGAAGAGCAATAAAAATAATATAAGAAAGGTGAGAATCACTTATGTCAGAAGAAAAGAAAACAGTCGAATTAAATGAAAAAGATTTAAAAAAAGTTAGTGGTGGTAAACCCGGCATTAACGGTCCTACTTGCAAAGAAACACAGGGTAATACTCCTTGCGAGAGTCCTGACATCGGTATATTTGCATCGTGCGATACTTGTATGAGAAATCTTAAAAACTGGAATTATAATCCTTTGACAGGTGCTTACGAACAACCTAAATAAGATATCTTTGAAGGTGATTAAAGCTATTGAATTTTATAAGGAATCTCAAATATGGAAAAAGCTACTGCACATTATGTATTTCATTGTCCGAAAGGCAGTGTTGCTGAAAAGGAAATAAATGAAATTGTAGAACTTCAAGAAGGATGCTACAGTTTTATCAGTGATTTTTTGTGTACGGATGCAAAAGGGAAAATCCATTATCATTTTTTTGATACCTCAAAAGAGGTTGGAAGCCAATACGCGCTTGTCTACGACAATAACAATGATGAACCATGCAATGGTTTTGCTCTTCCTGATACGAGAAGCAAAGATGGATTCAATCATATTTTTGCTGTATACAATAACGAGGTGAAATGTGTCGGATTCCATGAAGATGCACATATCATTTCTTATTCTCTCGGCAGACCGGTTTCACAATTCATTCGTGAAGGTCTAGCTATGTTTTTTGATCGTTATTGGTGGGGCATAGACAACTATTCTTGGACTCGATGGTATGTTGAAGAAAGAAAAATGCCATCTGTGACTGAACTACTTGAAAATGAAAAATTCAACGAATACAGTGAAGCAATTACGTATCCTGTTTCAGGTGCATTTACAGGATACCTAATTGAGCGTTTCGGAAAAGATAAATATGTTGAGTTCTATAAATGCATTGCTGATAAAGGGATGAATGCTTTTAAACAAATCTTTCGCACTTCGATGTCTTCCTTAGAAAAAGATTTCATCAAGTACATTAAATTGTTTAAGCTTCGTGAGGAAATCCGTAAGATGCTGATGGAAGACATCAACGAATGACAAACAAATTAATAAAGATTAGTAATATGAAATAAGAAATACTCCCAAAAGGTGCAATCCAATACTAAAAAATGCTCCTAAAAGGTGCAATGCACATATAATGGAGTATTTTTTTGTGACGATTACAATTTACGATAGTTTACTTTAGGCAATAATTCTTTTACTACTTCATAATCTGCGGGTTCAGTGCCTAGTGTTAGACATGCACCACTTGCACAAGCTATAGCTAGTTTTATTTTAGTTATAGTATCGTAGTTATTTTGTAGTGACACTGCTAGTGCACCAACCATGGCATCTCCTGCACCTACTGAAGACTTTACTTCAATATCTAATGGTTCTATTTTATATATTTCATCATCTTTAAAATATAGTGCACCATCTTTAGACATCGACAACATGATTTCTTTAATTCCTTTATTTAATAATTCTTTACATAGCTTAATTAAAGTATCTATATCAGTTGTTTCTTCTATATTAAAGTAATTACATAATTCATGGGTATTTGGTTTTATTAGATATGGTTTAGCTTCTATAGCATTTTTAAATAATAAGCCATCTGCGTCTATTATTACTTTACTATTTGCGATTTCTATTATTTCTTTATAGATATCTTGGCTTACGTTTTGACATACTGATCCAGATAGTACTAGGATGTCATCTTTTGTTAAGATATCTTTTATTTGTTTTTTTATTTTATCAATATCTTCTATTTCTACATAAGGTCCTTTTTCATTTAATTCTGTTAATTGTCCTTTATTGTCTATTACTTTAATGTTTTCTCTAATGTTATTCTTAATTTCTACATAGTCATACTTAATGTTTAATTCATCTAACCTATTAGTTATTATTTGTATGTTATTGCCGCCAATAAAGCCTAGAGATATTACATCACTATCTAATAACTTTATTGTTTTAGTGACATTGATAGCTTTTCCACCAGCACTAATAATAATGTTATTTGTTCTATTTAGACTATTCATTTTAAATTCGTCTACATAGATTGTTTTATCAACAGTTGAGTTTAGAGATAGAGTATAGATCATTATTATTTCCTCATAATTATTCTACTATATTGTATCTATATGCATTTCTAGAGTATTATTTTTTTATGAAGTGTATTAGTGAATATTATAAGACTTATGGTGTAGAGGCATTAGATGTTTCTTTTTGTCCGTATCGAGTTTGTCCAATTGGCGCACATTCTGATCATAATCTAGGCAAGATTACTGGTTTTGCGATAGATAAGGGTATACATATTGCGTATAACACTAGTAATAAGATTAGAGTTAAATCATTAGATTTTATAAGCGAACATGAATGGAATATTGATGTAGAACATAAAGAGAATGACTGGGCCGATTATCTAAGAGGTGCTACATATTATTTAAATAAGGAATATAGATTAGATAAGGGTATTAATTGTCTTATTGAAGGTAGTTTACCAATAGGTGGTTTATCATCTAGTGCGGCTGTTATTATTTCTTTTATATTGGCTTTATGTAAGGTAAACAATATTTCATTAAGTAAACAAGAATTAATTGATATTGCCTATAATGCCGAGAATAAGTTTGTGGGCGTAAGTGTTGGTAAGTTAGACCAATCTTGTGAAGTATTATCTAAGAAAGATCATCTATTATATTTAGATACTAAAGATAATACATATGAATTAATTAAGAAACCCGCAAATATGAAACCATTTGATATTGTAGTTTTCTATTCAGGCTTAGAGCATAGTCTAATATCATCTGGCTTCAATGATCGCGTTAAAGAATTAAAAGAAGCAGCTAGAAAGCTAGCTATATATGGTGGCATCGATAAAGAAAATGTCTTATGTCGCGATGTACCTAGAGAAATCTTTGATAAGTTTAAAGATAAACTAAGTTTAGAAGAAAGATTGCGTGCAAATCATTGGTATACAGAATTTGAAAGAGTTGAAAAAGGCGCTCTGGCTTTTAGAAATGGCGATATAGAAGAATATGGAAGACTTTCTTTTGAATCGGGTCTATCTTCTATCCGTAATTGGCAAACTGGTGCTAAAGAACAGATTAGATTATATGAGATTATGAAGAATACGAAAGGTATCTATGGTGGTAGATTCTCTGGCGCTGGTTTTAAGGGTTGTTGTATCGGCTTAGTAGATCCTATATATACTACTAGAGTTATTGAAGAAGTTTCTAATCAATATGTAAGAGATTTTCCTATACTTAAAGATAAATATAATGCCTATGTTTGTGAAAGTGCTGATGGAGCTTCATTATGAAATGTTTAATATTGGCAGCAGGCTATGCGACAAGATTATATCCTTTAACCGAGAACTTTCCTAAACCTTTATTAGATGTAAAGGGCAAACCTATTATTGAATGGTTAATTGATGACTTAAATAATCTAGGTGTTATAGATGAGTATTACCTAGTTACTAATCATAAGTTTTATGAACATTTTGTTTCTTGGAATAAGTATCCTAATCTAAAGGTAATAGATGATGGAACTCTAACTAATGAAACTAGATTGGGTGCTGTTAAAGATATTGATTTAGTTATTAAGAATGAAAATATTAATGATGATCTATTAATTATGGCAGGAGACAATGTCTTAGATTTTTCTTTGAAGAACTTTATTGAATATCAAAAAGATAAGAATATGAGTTCAGTAATGAGATTCTATCAAGATGATATTAATTTACTTAGAAAGACTGGGGTTGCCGAAATTAATAAAGAAGATGTAATTACATCGATGGAAGAAAAACCTAATGAACCTAAGAGTAATTGGACTATTCCTCCTTTCTATATCATTAGTAAACAAGATTTAAAATATATCAATGAAGCTATTAAAGATGGTATCAATGTCGATGCGCCTGGTTCATTTATTGCCTATCTCGCAAAAAAGACAAAGGTCTATGCGCATTTAATGGATGGGCACAGAATTGATATTGGAGATTTAGATACATACAACAAGATTAATAAATAAAAGATGATTGAATCATCTTTTAATTTACTCTATATTTAGAACTCTTTTAACTAATTCTTTTATTACTTCTTCGCTTGATGAATAAGCGTGTGCTATCTTTGCGGCTTCGCTTGATAGTTCGGTGTATGTCTCTTGTCTTAATCCGAGAAGATATTGAATAGAACATCCTAGATTCACGGCGATAAGATTTAATTGGTCTAGAGTAGGGAAAGGTTTTCCATCCAACATTCTAGATACAGCATATTGTTTCATGCCTAAACAATTAGCTAATCTTTCTTGTGTGAATTTCTTCATTTTCATTTGTGCTTTAATTCGCTCTATAATTTCTACTTCATATTTGCTCATACATATATTTTATTTGAAATATGTAAAAAAAGCATTTTTTTGTCTTGAAAATGTTAATATAGCATAATATAATATTCATATATGCAAAGATAGCATAATGAAAAGGAGAATATGCAATGGAAAAAATGTTGATTACACAAGCTTTAGATGAAAGAGATTTATTAAGAAAAAAGATAATGGATAAGATTAATAAAGCAAAATTTGTTGATTCTATAAAAAGAAATGAAGAAGTAGTAAAAGAACTTAGACTTACTAAAGACGAGTTCAAAAAGCGAGTTGAAGCTGAATATCAACAGATTGAAAGCTATATTGATCGTTATCAGAAAATTGAGGCTGCAATAGTTTTATCAAATGCAATTACTAAGATTAAAACAAGCTATGGAGAATATAGCGTAGCAGAAGCGATTGCAATTAAACGTAGATTGAAAGACTCGGAAGATAACGAAGAAGATTTTGAAAATTATTTATATGATACTCTTTCAGAACAGTATGATGATATCAATCTATTGGTTGAACGAAAGAATAAAGAGTTACAAGATGTTGCGAATAATATGAGACTTAACATATTAGGCAAAGATGGTAAGAACAAAGATGATAGACCTCTTGATGTAGTAGATGCATATGTCAAAGAAAATACCACTGAAGTTGTAGATCCTATTAACATAAAGAAATTAATTGATGAATTGATGGAAAGAAAAGATAAATTAAAAAGGGAATTGGATACAGCTATCAAAGTATCAAATGCTACGACTTTTATAGAGATATAATTATTATTTGCTTGCAACACGAAAACCATAAATTCAATCTCCCTTGTGAATGGGGTTAAATTCATAGTACGGCAATTGCTAATGCCTCAAAGAAAGTATTAGGTAGCCAATTGGAACAAGGCATAAGATTTGAAATCTTAAATAGAAGGTTCGATTCCTTCCCTAGTCATAGTTAGTGTTTATCTATAAAGCGCATTAACTAATAATTGTTAATAAATGTCAGATAATTAATAACTATTAATTTATACAAAAGTAAACCATTAATTAATAGCTAATAATCAATATATATACACGCGAGTGTAGAAACCCATGGTCAAAGTTATGTGCTAGATTGATTGACGATTGGTTATCTTCATGGCTGTGTTGCAAGCAATAAGGAGTTTAACAAATGAATTATTATATAGCAGATTTACATATTTCACATGCACATGTAATTGAATATGATAATAGACCTTTTTCTTGTATAGAAGAAATGAACGAAACTCTCATAGCTAATTGGAATAGCGTTGTTTCAAAGAATGATACCGTATACGTCATTGGAGATTTCATTTGGAAGAAAGAACAAGAATGGTCTCCTATCTTAGAAGAACTAAAAGGCAATATCGTCCTTATAAAAGGTAATCACGATCCTAAACAATTCAGCTCAAAAACAAGACGATATTTTGCGGATGTTAAAGACTATAAAGAAATAGAAGATAATGGAACGACGGTAATTATGTGCCATTATCCAATACCATTTTTCAAACATGATTTTAATGTAAATGCTGTGATGTTATATGGACATGTTCATACATCAGAAGAATATCAATATCTATACAAATTAAGAAAAGAAATAATAAACAACAAAAGCGAAAAGGGACCTACAGGCAATTTCGTAAATGTTGGATGTATGATGCCGTATATGGCATATACGCCGAGAACAATAAACGAAATAATGGGTTCAATAAATAATGAATAAAAGTATTGATCAAGGAGCTCAAAGATGAGAAAACTCGCAAGTATACAAAAAATATGGAAGATAGAGAAAATAGAAAATGCCGAAAATATAGAGCTTGCATATGTAGAAGGGTGGCAAGTAGTGGTAAATAAAGATAAATTCAAGCCAATGGAATTAGCTGTATTTTTTGAGATAGATAGTTTTTTACCTATCAGGAAAGAATTTGAATTTTTAAGAAATAGTTCATACAAAAAAACTGATATTATGGGAGAAGGTTTCAAACTTAAAACCGTGAGATTAAGAGGTGCTTTATCGCAAGGCTTATTAGAGAGAGTTGAAACATTCCCTGAACTAGATGGAATTGATATTAAGCTAGGTTTAGATGTTACTGAATTATTAGGCATAAGAGAATGGGAAATTGAAGAAAGAATTACAACTTCGGGAACGACGCTTGGGAAACTTCCTTCTTTTATACCTCATACTGATGAGACGAGAATTCAAAACGAACCAGCCTTAATAAAAGAATTTGCGAACAAGGAATATTATATAAGCACAAAAATGGATGGTTCCTCTCATTCAATTGGTGTAGATATAAATGGTCTCCATGTGACAGGCCATAACTTTGAATATAAAGATGATGGTAAATGTGCTTTTTACAATTTAGTTAATGAGAGGCAAATTGGCATTAAGGCATTAGATTATTATAAGAAAAACAACTTGTTGTCATTTGTTATTCAAGGCGAATTGTGTGCGCCAGGGATACAGAAGAATAGATTAAAACTAATTAAACCAGAATGGTATGTCTTTACTATTATTGAAAATGACAAAAGAGTTAGTTTAGATAAAATGCTCAAAATATGCGAAGAGATGAATCTTAAACACGTGCCTATTGAAGAAAGAGATTTTAGTTTACCTAATAAGTATCCAACGGTTGATTCTTTACTTCTAAGAGCTGACGGCGATTATCCAAATGGTGGTAAAAAAGAAGGAATCGTTATTAGAACTGTTGAACCTGAATATTGTGAACTTATCTATGCACCACTATCTATGAAAGTAATCAATAACAAATACTTGTTGAAAAACGAAGATTGAGACACAATTAGATATAAATAATCTTTATAATTATGGTCATTAATATGAAATAGTGAATAATATTATTAATCCTTATTTCAAAAACTATATACTTTTTGAAATAAGGATTATATAATTAAGTTGTTATTTCAATAAGGATTGACTATATTTTATGAATAGGGCAGGAAATTATGTAAATAACTTATCTGGCAAACTGGCTTACAAATCTTTTAAGCCTTCTTTTCTTCCGCTTACGCCAGAATTAACTATAAGCCCATCAACTAATGCAAAATTATTAGAAGCTTATAAATATCTATTGGAATTAGAAGGAATATCAAAGTACATTCCAAATAAAGAGTTGTTTATTTCTATGTATGTTAGAAAAGAGGCTCTTTTGTCATCGCAAATAGAAGGCACACAATGTACATTGGAAGATATTCTTAACCCAGCAGTGGATATTAATGCGAATCAAGATGTTAGTGATGTCATTAATTATATTGATGCTTGTTTGTACGCGATAAAAAGAATTGAATCGTTACCGATTTGTTGTAGATTAATTAAAGAAACTCACGAAAAGCTAATGGCCGGTGTAAGAGGGCAAGAAAAAAGTCCTGGTGATTTTAGAAAGAGTCAAAACTGGATCGGTGGTAGTGGTTCAACGATATCAGAGGCAAGATACATACCTCCTAATGTAGAAGACATGATAGATGCTATGACTAATTTGGAGAAGTTTATTAATGACGATGGAGATATTGACCCATTAATAAAAAATGCCCTTGTTCACTATCAATTTGAGACAATACACCCATTTTTAGACGGAAATGGTAGAATCGGAAGACTTTTGATAATGCTTATGTTGTTAGACTCAAAAATATTATCTAGTCCTATTCTTTATGTTTCCTATTTTTTAAAGAAAAATCAGATTGAATATTATGACCGCATGAGTGAGGTAAGAAATAGTGGTAATTATGAACAATGGATTTTCTTTTTTTTAGAAGCAATTTGTGAAGCTTCAAAAGACGCAATAACAACAATAGAAAATATTAATAAGTTGCACGAAATAAATATTAAAAAGTTACCTGAAACTAATAGAAAGATAAACAACGTTAAAGTGCTATTTGATTATATAGAGAAATATCCAATTATTGATATTCAAAAAACAGCTAAAGCATTAAATATGAGTTATAACACCGTGTCTAATTCTATTAATAAATTAATAGAATTAAAAGTATTAAAAAAAGGCAATGATGCAGCTAGAAATAGAATCTATATATATGATAAATATCTTCAAATATTGAGGAAGGATACATAAGATTAAGTGCATGTCCATAAGACACAAAAATGAATATATATTGATGGAAAGTGTATAATGCTGTAGTTGCAAAAAAAGCTTTAGCACTATTCGATATTATGAACTTAAACTTTCAAGTAATTTTTGCTTTTTAAGTTAAAATGTCACAAAAGAAATTGTTGTACTTCTATCGATTAATATCATATGCAATAATATCAATAAGGAGCACATTTTTATGGCAAAAACTAAAGAAGAATTAAATGAATTGAAACAAGAATTTGAGGCCTTAACATTCAAATTAAAAGAACTAACAGATGAAGAGCTGAAAATCGTTA
>JAGHUL010000113.1 GCA_018064825.1 Candidatus Colivicinus equi | reverse complement strand
TCAATTAGGTGATGAAGTAATAGAAGAAGACATAGTGAGGTACGATATTTAATGAGATTAGGCGGAATAGAATTAGGTGGCACAAAAATGGTTTGTGCAATTAGTAATGAAAATGGTGAAGTATTAGATAGATATACAATACCTACAACAACTCCAGAAGAAACATTACCTAAATTATTAGATTATTTTAAAGATAAAAACATCGATTCTTTAGGTATTGGATCTTTTGGACCTGTAGATTTAAATAAGAATTCTGATACATATGGTTATATTACAACTACACCAAAACCAGGCTGGGCAAATACTGATGTTGTAGGATATTTTAAACAACTAAATGTGCCTATTGGTTTCGATACTGATGTAAATGTTGCATGCCTAGGAGAAGTTACATATGGCGCTGGTAAAGATATAGATAGCGTTATATATGGCACTATTGGTACAGGCATAGGCTTTGGCGTTTATCTTGATGGAAGACTTGTTCATGGAT
Source organism: Candidatus Colivicinus equi (assembly GCA_018064825.1). Taxonomy (GTDB): domain Bacteria; phylum Bacillota_I; class Bacilli_A; order Erysipelotrichales; family Erysipelotrichaceae; genus Colivicinus; species Colivicinus equi. The sequence goes on along the minus strand of JAGHUL010000113.1, from coordinate 2,061 downwards.
TAATGCATACCGAAACAGGGCATATGCTATTAAGCAAACACGAAAAAGATAAAGACTTTGTTGGACCATGTCCATTCCATGACAATTGTTTTGAATCTTTAGCTTCTGGTCCATCGATTGAAAAAAGATATGGAACTAAAGCAGAAAACTTATATGATAGAGATGATGTATGGCAATTGGAAGCATATTATATTGGTCAAGCATTATGTAATTGTGTTATGTGTTATTCTCCTAAGAAGATTATCTTAGGTGGCGGCGTAATGCATAACGAAAAACTGTTTGAATTTGTAAGAAAAGAAACATTAAAAGATATAAATGGTTATATTAAAAAAGATGAAATCTTAAATCATATAGATGAATATATTGTTTCTCCTAAACTAGGAGATAACGCAGGTATATTAGGTGCATGTGAATTAGGAAGATTAGAATTAGCTAAATGAATTATTCAGAAAAATACAATTACTGGAAGCAAAAAGTAACCGATAAAGAACTTCTAGATGAACTAAATAATATGAATGATTCAGAAATAGAAGATGCTTTTTATCGTGATTTAGCTTTTGGTACAGGAGGATTAAGAGGAATACTTGGTGTAGGAACTAATAGAATGAATATATATGTAGTAGCTAAAGCTTCTCAAGGTTTAGCTAATTATATAAATAAGCATTATACTAATCCATCAATAGCTATAGGATATGATACAAGGATAAAATCAGATGTATTCTCGTGTGTTGCAGCAGAAGTATTCTCTCAAAATGGCATTAAGGTATATATCTACAATGAACCTCTACCTGTACCAACTCTTTCTTATGCAACAAGAGCTCTACATTGCTCAGCTGGTGTTATGATTACAGCATCTCATAATCCATCAAAATACAATGGATATAAAGTATATGGAGATGATGGCTGTCAAATAACTACTCAAGTAGCTAAAGATATATTAGAAGAAATAAACAAGATAGATGAATTTGAAGTAATAAGAAAACCATTTGAGAATAATGAATTAATAGAATTCATAGATTCATCTATATTAGATTCATATATAGAGGAAGTAAAGAATCAATCTTTCTTATATGGTGATGATATAAATAAAGACATTAATGTAGTATATACACCATTAAATGGTACAGGCTATAAACCAGTAACTAGAGTATTAAAAGAATTAGGTTATAACAACATCATCACTGTTAAGGAACAAGAATCTCCAGATGGCAACTTCCCAACCTGTCCTTATCCAAATCCAGAGATAAAAGAAGCATTAACTTTAGGTATTAAATATGCCAAAGACAATAACGCTGATATATTAATAGCTACAGATCCAGATTCTGATAGAGTAGGTGTAGCTATTAAAGATAATGATGATTTTACTATTCTATCAGGCAATGATGTAGGTGTTTTGTTATTCAATTACATTTGTGAACAAAAATTTAAACACAATAAGATGCCTAATAATCCAGTGTTAATTAAAACAATAGTTACTACTGACTTGGCTGATAAGATAGCAGATAAGTATAATATAGAAACTATTAATGTCTTAACAGGATATAAGTTCATAGGTGAACAAATAGGTATATTAGAAAAGAATAATAGAGTAGAAGACTTTATATTCTCTTTTGAAGAATCAGATGGATACTTATCAGGAACTTACGTAAGAGATAAAGATGGTGTTAATGGAGCGTGTCTGGTATGTGAGATGTATGCCTATTACAAGACAAGAAATATATCACTTAAAGAGAAACTAGAAGAGATATATAAAGAATTTGGTTACTACACAACATCACTAGAGTCTTATGAATTCCCGGGCTCTGATGGTTTCAATAAGATGCAATCGATAATGAAATCATTAAGAGACAAACCATTACAAGAAATAGCTGGGAACAAAGTAATAAAACAACTAGATTATCTACAAGGTATAGACAATCTACCTAAATCAGATGTAATTAAATATTACTTTGAAAACGGGTCATTAGTTATTAGACCTAGTGGGACAGAGCCTAAACTAAAGGCATATATCTTATCTTTTGATAGCGAAATAGAAAAATCAAAAGAAATAAATAATACAAC
>JAGHUL010000074.1 GCA_018064825.1 Candidatus Colivicinus equi | reverse complement strand
CCAGATGTACCGAAGCCTGTTGATGTTTTAATAAAGTCGATGTCTGTTTGTAAAGCTATTTCGCATAGTTTTCTTTTTTCTTCATCAGTTAAATAACAATTCTCGAAGATGACTTTACATATTCTGTTGTTTTTATGACATACTTCAACCATGGCTTTCATTTCTTTTAGGATGTAGTCATAGTCTTTAGATTTAAGTTTACCTATGTTTACGACATAATCTATTTCGCCAGCTCCTTTATCAATAACATCTTGAGCTTCGTAAACTTTCGTTTCAATTGTAGATTGTCCTAGTGGGAAAGAGATTGCGGCATCTAATAAGATGTCAGTATTTTCAAAGACATGTTTAATTGTTTCAACAGGTGCATTATTAATAGCAGCTGTTTTGAAATTGTATTTTTTAACTTCTAAAGCAAACTTAATTAATTCTTCATCTGTTACATATGGTTTCAACAAAGTTTGATCAATCATCTTAGCTAATTCTTCAACTTTCAACATCTTTATTTCCTCCTAGAGTTATTAATACTTGTGATGGCAAGTAGAATATCCACATAAACAAAGTCGCTAATTCATATATTGTTCCTACACTCATTATATTATGTAGGCCAACATTTATATCGCAGCCTATGAATAATGTTAGTCCTAGTGAATAGATAAACAAGTTGTTATTTTGATAAGAACAGATTGTATTTATTACTAGGGTTGAGAAATATAGTAGTGCTAATAGAGTTTCGATATTTGTTTTGATTATTAATGTAATAATAAATATTAAGATGTATATAATTGCTCTAAGTAGATAGTGATTATTTATCTTCTTTGTATGTAGATAATACATATATGTGAATTGGACAATAATAAAGGTTATTAGTCCGATGATAATGTGATTGTTTGTGAGTAATAAGAAATAATCAGATATTATGGTAAAGATAGATGCTACTAAGAATATTATGTTTTTATTTATCAAATTATAGATAAAACATAGGATTATTCCTAAGTATTTTAGATAAGAAGAATCTATGTTATTTAGGTCCATAACAATAAAACTTATAAAGATGATTATTTCGATGATAATAAATATCTTTTTTAGGGTTTTCACAATTATAATTATATTTAGAAAAGAAAAAATATGTACAAGATTGTTAAAAAGAAAATGCTTAATGACAGTGTATGTGAGATGCTTGTAGAAGCACCTTTAGTTGCGCGTAAAGCTAAAGCTGGTCAGTTTATTATTTTAAGGGCAGATGATGAATCTGAAAGAATACCTTTAACTATTGCGGGTGTTGATGGCGACAATGTTAAGATTATTTTTCAGATTGTTGGCACTAGTACAATGATTCTTTCTAGTTTAAAGAAGGGTGAAGAAATCCATGACTTTGTAGGCCCTTTAGGTAAGCCTAGTGACGTCAAAGATGTAAATGAGGTATGTATAGTTGCGGGTGGTGTTGGTTCAGCTATCGCTTTATTTTTGGCCGAATCATTGCATAGATTAAATAAGAAGGTTACTTCGATTATTGGCTTTAGAAATAAAGACCTTGTCATATTAGAAGATGAATTTGAAGCATGTAGTGATGAGCTCATCATTATGTCTGATGATGGAAGTTACGGAAGAAAGGGTAACGTTACACTAGCTTTAGATGAGCTATTAAGCAAAGATAAAAAATTTGATAAGGTTATTACTATTGGCCCACTTATTATGATGAAATATGTCGTTGAAACATGTAAGAAATATAATATGCCTTGTGTTGTATCAATGAATCCTATCATGATTGATGGTACAGGTATGTGTGGTGGTTGTCGTTTATCATTAAATGTTGAAGGTAAGAAGATTACAAAATTTGCGTGTGTTGATGGCCCTGAATTTAATGGCTATGAAGTTGATTTTGATGAAGCTATGACTAGAAATAGTATTTATAAAGATTTTGAACTTAGAAGTAGAGAAAAGACTTGTAATCTACTAAAACTTAAATAATTATGCCTAATATGTCTTTAGAAAAAAACAAGATGCCGATGCTAGAAGCAAGTGAAAGAATTCATAGTTTTGATGAAGTTTCTTTAGGGTACGATGAGGAAACGGCTTTATTAGAAGCATCTAGGTGTCTACATTGCGTTAATCATCCATGTGTTGATGGTTGCCCAGTCAATATCGATATTCCTAATTTCATTGAATGCATCAAGAATAAAGATTATGAAGGCGCATATAAAGTTATCTCATTAAGTTCATCTTTACCTGCAATATGTGGTAGAGTATGTCCTCAAGAATCACAATGTGAAAGTAAATGTGTTAGAGGAATTAAGGGACAAGCAGTTGGTATTGGAAGACTCGAAAGATATGTTGCCGATATACATAATGAATTAGAAGAAGAAATTATTAAGCCAAATAGTAATGGACATAAGGTAGCTGTTGTGGGATCTGGTCCGTCAGGATTAGCTTGTGCTTATGAATTAAGCAAAGATGGTTATGAAGTAACAATCTATGAAGCATTACATGTTGCAGGAGGCGTATTAATGTACGGTATTCCTGAATTCAGACTTCCAAAAAAGATTGTTCAAAAAGAGATCAGTAGATTAATTAAACTTGGGGTTAAGATTAACACTAATGTCGTAGTAGGTAAAAGCATATATATCGAAGAATTATTGGAAGAATATGAAGCTGTATATCTAGGCACAGGTGCTGGTTTACCAATGTTTATGAATATTGAAGGGGAAGCTTTAAATGGTGTCTATAGTGCCAACGAATTCCTTACACGAGTTAACTTGATGAAGGCCTATAAGGATGATGCAAGAACGCCAATCTTAATAGGTGAAAATGTCGCAGTAGTTGGTGGCGGCAACGTCGCAATGGATGCCGCAAGAACAGCTCTAAGACTTGGCAGTAAGCACGTATCTATCATCTATCGTCGTTCAATGGACGAACTTCCTGCTAGAAGCGAAGAAGTAGAACACGCTATTGAAGAAGGCGTTGATTTCAAGCTATTAAATAACCCGGTTAAGATTATTGGCGAAAACGGCCATGTCAAAAAAGTTAGATGTATCAAGATGGAACTAGGTGCAGAAGATGAAAAAGGACGTCGAAGACCAATACCAATTGAGAGTAGTGAATATGATCTAGATGTCGATGTAATTATTATGGCAATTGGTACCTCACCTAATCCTTTATTGAAGAATTCTTGTGATAAACTGTTAACTTCTAGTAGAGGTGGTATCGTAGTCGATAATAACGGAATGACTAGTATCGAAAATGTCTATGCGGGAGGCGATGCCGTAACTGGTTCAGCTACTGTAATAAGCGCCATGTCCGCTGGAAAATCCGCCGCGATAGAAATTAAGAAACGCCTAGGCAATCTGGTGTTATAATCGTTCTTGGGGAGATAAATTTTATTATGGTTAAGTTAGTTGTATGTGATATTGATAACACAATTGTTCCAAAGCATAAACAACCAAGCGAAGGAACTTTAAAGTGTATTAAAGAATTTAATGAAAGAGGTATCTTATTTGGCTTCGCATCAGGCAGAAGCACAGATATGTTAAGAGGTTTAGCTGATCAATGGGGTATCCGTTGTGATATCTTAATCGGTAATAATGGTGGTGAATACCAAGACGAAATTACTGGTGAACATGATATTTACCGTAAATTATCTTGTGAAGAACTTGAAGAAATCTTTAAGATTATGGAACCATTCAAAGATCAAGTGAATGTTCAAATGTTTGTCGATGGTGTTAGATACGTAAGAAGACTTGACCAACAAACTATCGACTCTGTACGTTATCGTAATATGGCAATGCCAGTAGTAGTTGATGATGAATCAATATTCTGGTCTAAGCCTGCTTATAAAGTTGGTTTTAGAACTCCTGCTGAAATTATGGAAGCTGTAGAAGCTCAAGTTGCGAAGTATCCTAATAGATCTTTCAAAGGTTTCAAAACAGAGTTCACAATGTTTGAATTTACACCAGTTGAATGTGAAAAGGGTGATATGCTTGTGAGATTCTGTAAATCACATAACATTCCTATTGAAGATGCATGGGCATTTGGTGATATGACTAACGATGTCAGCTTGATTAGAGATGCTGGTGTTGGCGTGTGTCTTGAAAACGGCAGTGAAGATGCGAAAGCTGTTGCGGATATTATTACTGAAGAATCTATTGAAGATGATGGATTCTCTAAATTTGTGTTTAAACATATATTAAATGAAAATTAAAGAATTATTAGAAAACAAAATTTATCCTGGTAGAGGATTATTAGTAGGCAAATATGGCGATAATGCGGTATTTGCTTACTTTATTATGGGTAGAAGTGAGAATAGTAGAAATCGTATCTTCATGAGTAAAGATGATACTATTTTTACTAAAGCATATGATGAATCTAAGGTTAAAGATCCTTCTTTAATTATCTATAATGCGGTTAGAACAATTGATGATAAAGTTATTGTTACTAATGGTGATCAAACAGATACTATTTATGATTATCTAAAAGATGGCAAATCTTTTTCAGATGCTTTAGATACTAGAGTTTATGAACCAGATGCACCTAACTTTACACCAAGAATTTCAAGTTTATTATTTTTAGATGATTATCGTTATGATATTTCTATCTTAAAGAATAAAGATGGGGAATGTGATAGATATTATTATCATTACAAAGCTAGTGATAATAAGGGTCATTTTATTTCTACTTATGTTGATGATGGTAATCCATTACCTAGTTTTGAAGGTGAACCAATAGAGGTTGATGTTGATTTAGATATTGAAGAATATACAGATATGCTTTGGAATAGTCTAAATTATGATAATAAGATTTCTTTATGCGTACGTTATATCAATTTAAATGATTTATCATATCGTCAGTTAATTAAAAATAAAAACGGAGACTAAGATGAAAGAATTTGAACTTAAGTATGGCTGCAATCCTAATCAAAAGCCTGCCAAAATCTATATGGCTAACGGTCAAGATTTACCACTAGAGATTCTTAATGGTAGACCTGGATACATTAACTTTTTAGATGCCTTAAATGCTTGGCAATTAGTTAAAGAATTAAAGGAAGCAACAGGCATAGTTTGTGCGACAAGTTTTAAGCATGTTTCTCCAACTAGTGCTGCTTTAGGTTTGCCACTTACTGATAAATTAAAAAAAGCAGTCTTTGTAGACGATATTGAAGATATAAATAACAATCCTTTAGCTTGTGCCTATGCAAGAGCTAGAGGCACTGATCGTATGTCGTCATTTGGCGACTATGTTGCTTTATCAGATGAATGTGATGAACTAACTGCTAAATTAATTAGAAGGGAAGTATCTGATGGTATCATCGCTCCAGGATATAGTGAAAAAGCTCTAGAAATATTAAGAAGCAAGAAGAATGGCAACTATAACATCATCAAGATTGATAAAGATTATGTGCCAGAAGAAAAAGAGTGTAAACAAGTATTTGGTGTGACTTTTGAACAAGGCCATAACTTCTTTAAGATTGATAATGAATTATTAAATAATGTTGTCACTAAGAATAAAGATTTATCTACTGAGGCAAAAAGAGATTTAATTGTTGCGCTAATTACATTAAAATACACACAATCAAATTCTGTTGCTTATGCATATGATGGACAAGCAATTGGTGTAGGTGCTGGCCAACAATCAAGAATCCATTGTACTAGACTTGCAGGTTCAAAGGCAGATAATTGGTTCTTAAGACAATCTGACTTAGTATTAAATCTACCATTTAGAGATGATATAAAACGTGTTGATAGAGATAACATCATTGATGGTTATATCAACAAGAATGAAGAAGATGTTACAGCTGATGGTATTTGGGAAAAATACTTTACTAAAAAACCTACAAAATTAACTGAAGAATATAAACAAGAATATTTATCTAATATTAAGGGTGTAAGCTTAGGTTCAGATGCTTTCTTCCCATTTGGTGATAACATTGAACGCGCTTATAAATCAGGTGTTAGCTATGTAGCTGAACCTGGTGGCTCAAAAAGAGATGATTTAGTAATAGATACTTGTGATAAATATGGCATTGTCATGGCTTTCACAGGTATGAGATTATTCCATCACTAAACTGTATAATAATATTATGAACAAAATTCAAAAAGACTTATTCACATTATCTGAACAAGCGTATGCTGAGTTTTGTTTTAATTTGAACCCAACTGTACCTCGCGAAAGCATAATAGGGGTTAGAGTTCCAAAAGTTAGAGAATACGCAAAGAGTATTTGTAAAAACGATAATACAAAGTTTTTTAATAGTTTACCTCATAAATATTATGAAGAGAATATGCTTCATGGTTTATTAATTGAACAGATAAAAGATTATGATATATGCATATCTGAATTAGAAAAGTTCTTACCATATATCGATAATTGGTCAGTATGTGATACTTGTAATCCTAAGGTATTTAGGAAACATAAAGAAGATTTAATTATTCATATTAAAAAGTGGATTATTGATGACAAGACTTATACCATTCGTTATGGTATTGGTTTACTTATGGGCTTATATCTAGATGATGATTATAAAAAAGAATATCTAGATGTTGTAAGTAAAGTAAGAAGTGAGGAATATTATGTGAATATGATGGTTGCTTGGTATTTTGCGACAGCCTTAGCTAAGCAATATGATGATGCGATCATCTATATAGAGAATAATAAATTAGATAAATGGGTTCATAACAAGACTATTCAAAAAGCGATTGAATCTTATCGTATTAGTGATGATAAGAAAGATTATTTAAGAACTTTGAGAATCAAATGAGAAATAAATATCAATTATTTGTAGTAGTTATCATTTTGGCTGTATGTCTTTTCAACAACAATATTTTCAGAATATCTAGAGATGATGAAATAAATGTTGAAGATATAGAACCAACAATAGAAGAAGAAGTAGTTGAAGAAGAAAAGCAAGAGGAAGAAGAAAAAGAACCTTTAGTTTTTCATGTGAGTTTTAAGACAATTGATGATGGTTATAATATCTATTCTCCTACGGAGATGGGTTATCGTTATGGACCATCAATTATCTATTATGAAGATGGCACAAAAGATGCTTGGTTTTCTCATCAGGGTAATGGCAGACAATGGGATTGGATTTCATACAAACATTATGATGGTGAAAAGTGGAGTGTTGAACAAACCGTTCTAAAGCCTACTTCTGGTTCTAATGATGCATATTCAGTATGTGATCCTGGAGTTATATATTTTGATGGTTATTATTATCTTGCATATACTTCAACATTAAATTCTAAGGGTATTGAGAATTGCTTGTATGTCGCAAGAAGTGAAGTGCCTGAAGGGCCTTATGAAAAGTGGAATGGCAATGGTTGGGGAGGAGGTCCTTATCCAATCGTTGAATATAAAGGTGATAGTGGTTATTGGGGCGTTGGCGAAGGCAGTTTTGTCGTTAAAGATGACAAGATTTATTTGTACTATACTGATGTTTCTGAAGAAGGTGAATACACCAAAGTTAAAGTTGGTGAAGTTGGCGAAAATTGGCCTGATAGCTTAGGACATGGTGAAATATGTTATGCGAGGTGTGATGCGCAAGATTCTTGCGATGTAGCTTACTTGGAGTATTATGATAAGTTCGTTGCGATTTCAGCTATTAATAGATTTACAGATAATTCAGGTATATGTATTTTCGAATCATCTGATGGTATCAGTTTTACACAAACGGATATTATTAAAAAAGGTATCAGTAAGTTTTGCCATAATGCAGGTATCGGTAAAAGAGAAAATGGCCATATCAAAATTGATGATGAATTGATGATTGGCTATGCATATGGAACTAGTGCGCACAATTGGGGTAGATGGGCTACAAGATTCCAGAACATTTCTTTATTTGTTTATCCTGGAGATATCAATATGCCTTCAAGTCACGAAGAGAATGTACATAGGGAGTTAATAGAAAAATGAATACAGTAGATTTACATATGCATTCAATAGCTTCACCTGATGGAGAGTTTACGGGCAAAGAACTTGTTGAAAAAGCTAAAGAAGCTCATTTAAAAGTAATGGCTATTGCAGATCACGATGGTGTAAGTAGTATAGAAGAAGCCATGCATTATGCAAAGCTAAATAACATAGTATGTATCCCTGCAATAGAAATAAGTTCAGAAATGGAAGATGGTACAGCTTTACACATCCTTGGTTATAATATCGATTACAAAGATCCTCAATTGATTAAACGTGAGAAGTATGTAAAATCTTTATACGCGAAGTATTCTGATGCTTATATGAATAAAGCTTTGGAAGCTGGCTTTAAATTTGATAAAGAAAAGGTACTTGAAGTCGCAATAGATGGCATTGTCACTGAAGAGATGATTGGAGAGGCTATTTTAGCCGATTCTAGGAACGATAATGATGAGAGACTACTAGAATATAGACATGGCGGAAACAAGGCTGATAACCCTGGATTTAACTTCTACAAAGAGTTTTGTCATCAAGGTGCGATATGTTATGTGAAGTCTGAAGGTGTTAATATGCCATTAAAGAAAGCTAGTGAGATAATACATTCATCAGGCGGTTATATGGTTTTGGCTCATCCAGCCCACAATATTACGCATGACATAGCCAAACTGGAGAAGATTGTTGCATGTGGATTAGATGGTATTGAAGTATTTAGTTCATATCATACCAAAGAAGATACTGAGTTCTATTATAAGCAAGCAAAACGTTTAAATTTGATGCAAACAGTAGGTAGTGACTACCACGGAAAGTGCAAACCAGCCATAAAAATGGGTAGCATTGACTATTTTGAAGAAGAAATAGTAAAAAGTATAAAAAAAATTACAACTTTTTAGTAGCCATTAATAAAAAATAACGTATAACATTGTGTAAGGAGATAATAGTTATGTCAAGAGAACATTTATTAGATGATGAATTATATGAAGTTAATGGTGGCGCTGTAGAAACATCAGTAAGAAAAGAAGAGCTTGGAAGTGAAGCAAGATTAAACCAAGCTTCAATGATGGAAGAAATGAAAGCTACCGGGATAATTAAAGAAGAAGTTAACGGTGCTAGAGGATTTATGAAAGATAATTTAGCAAAAGCAAACATTGCGGATGCTCAAAAAGGTGTTTCAAGATTCTTTGGACCAATTGCTGTTATTGCTAGAATTTTTGGTGGCAAGGGAGAATAATTATGAAAAAGACTGAATTATTAGATGAAGAATTAAATGAAATCAATGGTGGAGCTAGCCTAAAACAAGAAACTCAAAGTACTGCCGCTTATGGTAGTGTACGTGATGTCGCAAATGGTGCATCACCTCTACAACAAGTTCGTTTTGGGAAAGAAGCTTTGAATTCGGAAGTTAATCGTCAAGCAAGATTTTCAAATTCAAGATTTGTTCAAGGGTTGGTTGGACTTCCTCTTATTGGAGCATTTGTTGTACGTTTTCTAGACACTAAGGAGAATTAAACATGGAAAAAGAAGTATTATTAGATGAAGAATTGAATCAAGTATCTGGTGGCACAATTATTATTTCAGAAACTCAAAATGCCGTTGCAGGTCTTAATGAAGATCAAACACTATTAAGTGTTCGTTCAGAAGCAGTAAAAGCTGGCATTCGCCATGGAGAGAATCTTAATGAAGAAGATTTCCAAGCAGCAGGTTTATCACAAGCAGGATTAGCTAGACCAACTGTAATTGGTAGCGAAGCAAAAGAAGTCGCAAAAACTACTAT
>JAGHUL010000107.1 GCA_018064825.1 Candidatus Colivicinus equi | reverse complement strand
TGCTTCGTTTTTAAATAAATATGAAAAAAATAGAACTAAATGACAGCATTTTCTATGATGAGGTTAAAACTTACATCAGCAATGATGATTCGATTAACCTAATCAAGAAAGCCCATGATTATGCTTTAGATAAGCACAAAGATCAAAGCCGTGCATCTGGCGAGCCTTATTTTGTGCATCTTTTAAATGTGGCTTATGAACTTGCGAAATTAAAAGCTGATCCTTACACAATTTGTGCCGGTTTTTTACATGATACTTTGGAAGATTGTGGAGTTACAAAAGAAGAATTCCTAAAAGACTTTAATGAAGAAACCTATGAAATTGTCGAAGCTGTCACTAAGATTGGTTCTTTAAAATTTAAAGATGAAGAAGAATATCAAGCCGCTAATCACCGTAAGATCTTTATTGCTATGGCTAAAGATATAAGGGTTATATTAGTTAAGCTTGTTGATAGATTACATAATATGCGTACTTTGAATTATCTTCCGCCAGAGAAGCAAAAACGTATCGCTAAAGAAACGCTAGAAGTATATGCGCCAATTGCCCATCGTTTAGGTATCGCTGAAATCAAGAATGAACTAGAAGATTTAGCATTCTATTATTTAGATTATGAAAGATATCACGAGATTGCGAAATTAGTTGAATCAAAGAAATCAGAAAGAGATTCTCAGCTTTCTTTGATGATGCAAGATATCTCGATTATATTAGAAGATCGTAACATTCCTTTTAGAATCTTTGGTAGATCAAAACATTTATATTCCATCAATAAGAAGATGATTACTAAGAATAAACGTTTTGATGAAATCTTAGATTTATTGGCAATCAGAATTGTAACTAAGACAGAGTTAAACTGTTATGAAATATTAGGCTATATTCATGCGACATATCGACCAATTCCTGGTAGATTAAAAGATTATATCGCAATGCCTAAGATGAACATGTATCAGTCTTTACATACGACTATCGTTGGTCCTGATGGAAGAATCTATGAAGTTCAAATCAGAACCGAAGAGATGGACGAGATAGCTGAAAGAGGTATTGCTGCCCATTGGTCATATAAAGAAAACTCTAAGAATGGTAGTCAATCTGACATTATAAAAGAACTTCAATGGTTGAAGGCTTTTGAAGATTCACAAAATCAAGATGCCAGTGAATACATGAACGATGTTACGCACGATATCTTCAATGCGAATATTTATGCTTTGACACCTCGTGGTAGAGTAATTGACTTGCCAAATGGTGCTACGCCTCTAGACTTTGCTTATCGTATTCATACAGAGGTTGGTAATCAAACAGTAGGAGCTTTAGTAAATGGCGTTATGGTACCATTAAACACGCCATTAAAGACCGGCGATGTCGTTGAACTTAAAACAAATAAGAACTCTTCACCAAGTGAAGACTGGATAAAGATTGTTAAGACTAATCACGCTCGTAATAAGATTAAAGCTTATTTTGTTAGAAAAGAGTTAGAAGATCGTGAAGAATTAATCAAAGCCGGTGAAAATCTATATAAACAAGAATTAAATAAACACGAACTAAATATCGAAGAATACTTTGACAACAAAAAACTTGAAAAGGTATGTAAGTTGTTCGAGGCTAAAGATGTTCATGATTTGATGTTTGCGATTGGTTGCAAGTCTTTATCTCCAACGGCAATTATTGAAAAGATTGCGAAACTAGGTAAGAAAGAATTAGATATCGATTATCTAAATAAGATTACTAAGAAGAATAAAGAAAAACAGGCTGCTATATCTAAAACTGGTATTGTTGTTAAGGGCGTATCGAGTATGAAGATAGCCTTAGCGCCATGTTGTCATCCTGTATATGGTGATGAAATTGTAGGCTATGTTTCTAAAGGGCAAGGCATAAAAGTACATCGTAAGAATTGTCCTAATATGAATAACGAAAAACGTATCATTGATGTTTCTTGGGATGAAGAGAAACCAAACAATATTAAGTACGAAACATCATTAAAGATTTTAGCTAAAGATAGGTCATATCTATTAACAGATCTTATTACTGTTATTGCTCAATATAAAGCAAATATTATGGCCGTAAATGTCGTAGCTAATGCTGAAGATTTAACAGCAAATGCTGCAATTACAATCACTGTTGATGATGTTGAACATCTTGAAAATATTATGGCTAATTTGCGTAAGGTAAATAGCGTTATTCAAGTTGAAAGAGCTATTAAGTAATGCTAAAATGTTAATGTCAATAAGGAAAATAAATATAGCTTAAATTCTTAGCGAGAAGAGTATGGTGCAAGTCTTCAATTGAATCTATATTGGACACTTCCTTGATATCTATTTAAAAGATAGATCGTAAGTCTGCGTTAAAGATATGAGGGCACATTTATTGTGAACTAAGGTGGTACCGCGTTATAACGTCCTTAGATAAGGGCGTTTTTATTTTATTAGGAGGTTTTATGCAATATCAAACTGTTAAAGGCACATACGATTTATTACCTGATCAGCTAAAGAAATTCAACTTATTAGAAAATGAATTCCGTTATTTTTTGAATTTGTACGGATATGCTGAAATGAAAACACCTGTTTTCGAATATACAGGAGTCTTCCAAAAAGAGAACGATACCTCAGATATGGTTACTAAAGAAATGTACTCTTTTTCTCCTAACGAAAAGGATTCGTACACCTTAAGACCAGAAGGAACAGCAGGCATAGTTAGATCTTTTGTCGAAAATAAGATGTATGGTAACAGTGAACTTCCTTTGAAACTTGCCTACATTGAAGAAATGTTTAGACATGAAAGACCACAAAAGGGTAGACAACGTCAATTTACTCAAATGGGTGTTGAAGCTTTAGGCGACAAGAATCCATTAATTGATGCAGAAGTTATTGCTTTAGGCTATTACTATGTAAAATCATTAGGCTTAAAGTCACTAAAAGTTTTGATTAATACATTAGGTGATAATGAATCTAGAGTTAGATATAAAGAACAATTAATCGAATACTTTAAACCTCATAAAGATGAATTATGTTTTGATTGTCAAAATCGTTTAGAGAAAAACCCATTAAGAATTCTTGATTGTAAAGTTGATCATGAACTAGACATCATCAAGAATGCTCCTAAGATGGAACTTACAGAAAGTTCAAAAGCATATTTTGAAAAAGTAAAGATGTATCTAGATGTCTTAGGTATTCCTTATGAGATAGATGATAAGTTAGTTAGAGGTTTAGATTATTATACTGATACAGTATTTGAAGTCGTTTCAACTAGGCAAGAGTCTGGCTCACAAGCTACTATCTTCGGTGGTGGTAGATATGACAATCTTGTCAAAGAAATGGGCGGACCAGAAATTAGTGGTATTGGTTTTGCGATTGGTGTTGAACGTCTTGTGATTTTGGCTGAAGCTGAAGGCATCTTTGAAGAAATGATGGAAGAGAATAATTTAGATGCTTACATCATTAACCTTATTCCAAATGATTTAGATGATGGGTATGGATTAAAGGTTTGCCAAGCACTTAGAGAAAATGATTTCACCTGTGAAATCAATTATTATGAACGTTCTTTAAAGTCACAATTCAAGACTAGTGATCGTAAAAAGGCAAGATTTGTCATCATTATTGGTGAAGATGAAGCTAAGAATGGTGTCGTAACATTAAAAGATACACTCACAAAAGCTCAAGAGAGCGTTAAATATGAAGAAGTTGTACAAAGAATGTCACAATTAATGGAGGATTATTATGTACAGGACTAATACTTGTGGTGAATTAAGAATTACTGATGTTGGAAAAAACGTTAAGCTTGCAGGATGGGTTGCAAAAAGAAGAAACCTTGGCTCTATTGTATTCATTGATTTAAGAGATAGATATGGTATCACACAAATTACTTTTGATGAGAACCATTCTGAATTAGTAAAAGACGTTAGAAATGAATACGTTATTGAAGTTGATGGCGTTGTTTCTAAAAAAGAAACACCTAATCCAAAACTTGAAACTGGTGAAATTGAAATCTTAGCTACAAATTGTAAGGTTTTATCTCCTGCAAAGACAACACCAATGATTATTGCGGATGAGACTGACGCTCTAGAAGAAACACGTTTAAAATATCGTTATCTAGATATTAGAAGAAATCCAATTAAAGATAAACTACTTCTTAGAGATAAAGTAACTACTATTATTAGAAGAGTTCTTCATGAAGATAATTTCGTTGAAGTAGAAACACCAATTCTTTCTAAATCTACACCTGAAGGTGCTAGAGACTATTTAGTTCCATCTAGATTATTCAAGGGCAGTTTCTATGCTTTACCTCAATCTCCTCAACAATATAAGCAATTATTAATGATTGCCGGTATGGATAGATATTTCCAAATCGCAAGATGCTTTAGAGATGAAGATTTACGTGCTGATAGACAACCAGAATTTACTCAAATAGATATGGAAATGTCTTTCGCAAATGAAGAAGACATCTTTACTGAAGTAGAAAAAGTAATGAAGGCAATCTTTTCAGAAACTAAGGGTGTTAATGATTTGACTTTCCCTAGAATCAAGTATGTAGATGCTATTAATAAATATGGTAGTGATAAACCTGATATTAGATTTGGTAACGAAATGGTTGATGTTACTGAATTGTTTAAGAATACTGGCTTTGCTGTATTCAAGAATTGTGTTGATAATGGCGGCATCATTAAGGCTTTAATGTTTAAAGATGTTGCTAGTAAGATGTCTAGAAAAAAATTCGATGAATTAAATGAATTCGTAAAGATTTATAAAGCAAAAGCTCTAGCTTATCTAAAATATGAAAATGATGCTTTCTCTGGTTCGATTAATAATCCATTAACTCAAGAAGAAAAAGAATCTTTGAAAGATTATTTGAAGATGGAAAATGGCGATGTAGTTATGCTTATTGCTGATAAGAAAGATATCGCCTGTGTAGCTTTAGGTGCAGTTAGAAAGAAACTTGGCGAAGAATTAGGTTTAATTTCTAAAGACAAATATAGTTTTTGCTGGATTACTGAATTCCCAATGTATGAATATTCAGAGGAAGAAGGCAGATATGTGAGTGCTCACCATCCATTCACAGCTCCAAGAGATGAAGATGTTGATAAATTGATGGATGATAAAGCTAATTGTTATTCTAGAGCATACGACCTAGTATTAAATGGCTATGAACTTCTATCTGGTTCTGTAAGAATTCATGATGGTAAGATGCAAAAGAAAGTATTTGATGCTTTAGGTTTAACTGAAGAACAAATTAAACATAAGTTTGGTTTCTTCATTGAAGCATTTGATTATGGTGCTCCACCTCATTGTGGTGTTGGTATTGGTCTAGAAAGAATCATTATGATTTTATCAGGTACTGATAACATTAAAGATGTTGTTGCGTTCCCTAAGACCGCAAGTGCATGTTGCTTAATGTCAGAAGCTCCAAGCACAGTAGACCAAGATCAATTAGACTTTGTTGGCCTAGCTATCAAAGAAAATAAGTAGTTGTGTTATAATTTACTAGTAGGAGGTTGTACATATGCCAGTAAAAGTTAATCCTGAAGTATGTATCGGCTGTGGCGCATGTTGTGGTGGTTGCCCTACAGGTTCTCTTAATCTTAATGATGAAGGCAAATCTGTATGTAACGAAGACACTTGTATCGATTGTGGTGCTTGTGTAGCTACATGTCCAGTTGGTGCTATAGAACAATAAAACCAAGTTTCAACTTGGTTTTTTACTGATTATGAAAAACGCATTTATTCTTCCAAATTTAGATGAGGCTCGTAAGAGAAATAAAGAAGTAGCTCAAACCTACAATTTTT
>JAGHUL010000051.1 GCA_018064825.1 Candidatus Colivicinus equi | reverse complement strand
AGTCTTTGATTAGTATTTAAACTCGTTTCCATTTTGTAGTGTCCTGTATAAAATGCGGAGCATAGTCAAAAGTTGAAGAAATTAAATTTTCCTACATAAATTGTGGAGCGCCGTATCATCATTTGTCTTTTCTAGTAGAGTATCATATATTATAATGAAAAATAATAAAGGGAATGATGTGTAGTTATGCAAATACATCTTTGCTTTAAGATGAAGATTTAAATCAAATATCAGTGAAGAAATAAAAGGCAACCTTTTAAGGAAGCCACTGAACATTTAAAACAAGCTGGTGATAGAACTTGGAGTATTCTACTTAATGAGAATGAATTATAGCAATCTATAAATAAAGTGGAAAAGATAGATTCTATATCGGCCTGCCTAGTCAACTCATATAAATCTTAGATACAAATATTAGCCTAAATAAAAAGGAGCTCAATTATGAAAAAATGGATAACAATTGATGTGCTTATTACTGGTTTTCTTGTTACTGTAGCAAGCGGATTTGGATATGCTATTCCAAACGCATTAAACTTACCAGGATGGCTTTGTTTGGTTATATGTTTTGCTGTTGCAATTATCTTTGAAGAAATAGGAGATAAGATAATGTTCAGCGAGTTCACACAAACAAAGGCATATAGAAGGTATCTAATGTTTGCTGCTTTTATCTTATTGTTTATTATCGGGAATCGTTTCTACAAAGAATTATATGGTGAATCACTTTTAAATGATTTGTCAGATCAATTTGTACAAGTTGCTATATTTGCTTTGTTTGGCTTTGTTATATCAGTTACTAAATATTATCTAAAAACAAGAAAAATTAAAGAGAAATATGGTGAAGCAGAAGAAGGCTTTAAATTTAATGCTGAGGAAAAAGAAGTAATTAACGATTTAAATCAAAATAATAAAGAAATAACAGGTGAGTATGATACTTCTTTGGCTGTAAAGACTAGAACTGGTGTATTTGTTGGAGAAAAAAATGAAGATGTCATCAGTTTTGATGGTATACCTTATGCAAAACCTCCTGTTAAAGATTTACGTTGGAAAGCTCCAGAAAAACTAGAAAACTGTGACAAAGTTTTTGAAGCTAAACATTATGGACCTTCATCAATACAAGTTTGCTATAACGGCAATGCGTTAAGCTCTCATCAACAAAGTGAAGATTGTTTATATCTTAATGTTTACACAACAGAAATTTCTACAGATGAGCTAAAACCTGTTGTTGTTTATTTCCATGGTGGAGACTTTACATACGGAGGTTCAGCAGATCCATTATGGGATTTACGAAATTTCACAAAGATTAGCAATGCT
Organism: Candidatus Colivicinus equi; assembly: GCA_018064825.1. GTDB lineage: Bacteria > Bacillota_I > Bacilli_A > Erysipelotrichales > Erysipelotrichaceae > Colivicinus > Colivicinus equi. The sequence goes on along the minus strand of JAGHUL010000051.1, from coordinate 1,371 downwards.
GTTACTGTTAGTTTCAATTATCGATTAGGACTTTTGGGATACATGGATTTTTCAGGTTTTCCAGGTGGTGAAGACTATAAAGATGCAAACAATCTAGGATTATTAGATCAGATTGCTGCACTTGAGTGGGTTAAAGAGAATATAAAGAACTTTGGTGGAAATCCAGAACAAATTACAGCTATTGGAGATAGTGCTGGTGGTATTTCGATTTGTTTGCTTGCGGTATGTGAACGTGCTAAAGGATTATTTAATAAAGCAATTATTCTTTCGGGTAATCCTTTAAGTTCTTTAGCTGAGAGCAATGATTTTACAAGTCAAAAAAACAAAATATTAAAAGCAACTTCGGCTTCTAATATGAAAGAACTACTTGCGCTTTCAGAAAGCGAGATAGCCGCATTAACGCAGAAATTAAAGGGTGATTTATTAATACCAAAACGTGATGGTAAATTAATATCAGAAGATGTGTATGAAGCATATAGACAAGGAAAAGCAAAAGACATACAGTTCATTCTATGCGCATCTAAAGATATTTCAAATGTATATAGTTCATCAATCGGAAGAGGATTTGGAGAAGAAGTAATAAGTTCAATAATTGAGTATAATATTAACAAACAAAATCCAAAGACTGCAGAAAAAATAAGAGCATATATTACTGATGAAGTTGAGCGTATTGGTAGAGCAAAAGCAAATGCAAAACTTTCGAATATTTGGATAAATCAAGCTGGTTTGATAATACTTTCAGAAGCTATCCAACAAGGTGGTGGTTCAGTAAAAGCAATGTATTGGAATGTTGCTGCAGTTATTAAAGAACTTGGCGCAGGTGATGTCGACATCATAAACGCTCTATTGAATAATGATGAAGTAGGAGTAGCGTACGGAAGCGCTACTAAAGATAGCATTCGCGAAATCTTGCAGTCACTAGCTGTTAAGTTTATTTTTGGCGATAAAACAGAACTATTTAATGGAGAACTTGAAGGAATAGATGCTATCAAATGGGAACAATTCCCAAGTGTGTTATCGGTAAATAACCACGAAGTTAAAATTGAGCCAGTTGCTAAAGCAATGATAGAAGCTGAGAATTTTATGAAGAAAATATACTAATAGATACGATAGTATAGTGATGTTTTTGTGTTTAAGTATAATTATCTATATGGTTATTAACGTTGTTAATAACCATATTGTTCTATATAGACTATGTGTCGAGATGATATGATTAGTTTTATTAAAAGTAGTATTAAATTATTTTTCTTTAATATTAAATCGATTCTTGTTTATAGTTTTTTATATACACTTTTAACTTCTTGTTTATCGTATGTTGTTATTAATGGTTCAACATTATTAGCGATGAAGGTCGCTAATATCAATTACATA
>JAGHUL010000109.1 GCA_018064825.1 Candidatus Colivicinus equi | reverse complement strand
TAGCACCATGAGGCCTATCAAATAAATTGATAATTGGGATATTAACTTGCCCGCCTAAGCTGTGTCCTGCTAAGCAATAATCGAAACATTGATCAACCAATTTTGAGAATGTATCAGGATAGTGAGTTATCAGAATGTTATAGGTATTTTCGTTAATATCTTTAAATGCTTCGTCTATATTCGGATTTGTTGAATTAACATTTATTAGATTTATGTAACTATTATAATCGACATTGATTGCTTTATTTGTATTATCTATTATTTTAAAATCGGCTGACGATAGTATTTCTTTTGCTTTATTTGAATCGTTATCACCTAAGATATAGTATTTACCATTAGATGCACTAATACCCCTAAGATTTTGCGATAGACTAGATATTTCAACCTCATCATTGTCTAGCAGATCGCCACCGTATATTACGATATCAGGATTGAAAGCATTAATACTATTCACAAGTCTATTTAGATAATCGTTGTCTATGAACTTTCCGTAGTATAGGTCAGAAAAATAAACTATCAATGTTCCGTCTAAATCTTTGTCAATCTTAGTTGAAGACAATACCTCTTCTCTAACTTTTATCTGTTTCGGATTGATAATAAAAGCGTTGCATATGCACAATCCAATAATTAATAATGCAGTTGCTGAAATAATAATAATTTTCTTTATCATACTCATAATTATATCTAAAATATTTCACATAATTTAACATATTTAAACCATATTATTTTGATGGTGTTTTGTTACTATAATTATGCAAGGAAGTCATAATAACCTTGCCGATACTAATCCCCGAAATCGTATCGTATATTTATCCCCTTAAAATATAGAGAAGCTCCGTTAGGAGCTTTTCTTAATGATATAGGTAATTGGCGAATTAATCTTATCTTGTTTGTATTTTTCGATGACTTTAATGTTTGCTTGTTTTATATATTTATCCAACAAATAATATTCATCTTTGCCACCAATATGGCCAATATAGAATGTTATGATGATGTAACCATTTAAGATTAATTCATAAGCCTTTTTAAAGGCGATAAGCGTTTCTTCTGCTTTAGTGTGATTATTATCATCACTATGAGGTAAATATCCCAAATTGAAGATAAATAGCCTTATATCTTCTTTTATATATTTATCAACATTGATGTGATTGTCGTTAATTAAGGTAACGTTGTCTTTTGTAAGTTTTGTCTTCGTTCTTTCAATGGCTTCAGAAGAAATATCAAATCCGTATACCTTTTTAGAAAGATTAGATAATAATAAAGTATCGTTGCCATTGCCGACAGTCATATCTACAGTTACATCATCGGTATGAATCAATGGTTTGATATATTTATGCACAATAGTATTGTTATTCATACTTACTTCCTTGATAGGTATCTAATTTTCGCATCAATTTATCAATGTCATTTAGAATAGTAGTTTTATTTAGTACCCATTCAGGAGCTAAAAAATTATCCTTCATAGGATCGCCAGTAAGTCTTTGAACAACTATCTCTGGTTTCAATAATTCTAGTTGCTTAACAACTAGTTCTATATATTCATCTCTAGATATTAAATTGAATGGTTTAATTTCGTGAAGCATACCCATTTTGGTATTCTTGATGATATGTAGCATATGAATCTTTATACCATCAAATGGAAGATGATTGATATCTTTAATGGTCTTAAGCATATCATCTGTTGTTTCGTAAGGAATTCCGTTTAAAATATGAACGCATACCTTTATATTCGTCTTTTCTAGTTTATACAAGCAATCAACGAATTCTTTAAAAGAATGGCCTCTGTTTGTTAACTTGCCAGTGTTGTCATTGGATGATTGCAAACCAAGCTCAATCCAAATTGTTTTTATACTAGTTAAAGAATTAAGATAATCGATGACATCGTCTTCTAAACAATCACATCTTGTAGCTATGGCTATTTCACATACTTCATCATTATGAATGAATGGTTCTAGCATTTCCTTTATTTTTGATAATGGACCATAGGTATTAGAAAAAGATTGGAAATAGGGAATATATAAGCCATTTGGCCATTTATTATCCATAACCTTTTTATTTGCTTCGTATTGGTTTATTAAGCTTTCTTTCAAAGCAACATTAGAATCACCACTTCCTTTATCACTACAGAAAGTGCAACCGCCAAAGCTCTTTTTTCCATCTCTATTTGGGCAAGTGAAGCCTGCATCCAAGATGACTTTTGATACTTTGCAATGATAAGTACTCTTCAAATAATAATTGAAGGTATGGTATCGTTTTTCATTAAAAGCATATTTGAATTTATTTTCCATACGTTTTCATTCTAACATGAAAAATAAGATATAATTTTTTTATAAATACACCGTAAAGGAGAATAGATATGCTTAAGTTTTGGGGCGATGGAAGTGATTTTGCGAAAAGCTTAGTAGATGCAGTTGTAGTAAGAAGCACAGCTAATTTTAATTGGACATTTATCTTTATTTTAGCTGTTGTGTTTTATGTATATTGGAGTGAAATCCAAAAGAAAAATTGGGATGTTGTATATGCAGGGTTAGCATTATATGGCGTCCATTGGTTATATGAAATTGTAAATGCAATAATTGGACATGTCTTTGGCTATCCATTATGGACTGTTTCAAATGAATCAACAACTTTCATCTTACTGATAGGTGTTTGTTGGGAATTAAGTATGATGTTTTCTTTAGCTGGTATCATCTCATTTAAGATGTTGCCAGAAGATAAGAATTCAAAAATGTTTGGTTTGCCTTGTAAGCTTGGTGGAGCATTATCAATGGCTTTACTATTTGCTTTATTCGAGTCATTCTTAGCAGGTACATCAAATAATTCATTCATATGGGTATATAAATGGTGGGGTGTAATTCCAGTATTTATTACTACTTATATTCCTTTCTTCTTAGCTAGTAACTATGTTCCTTTTATGAAAAACCGCAAGGCTTTTGTAATCGGATTATGGTCATTAGTTGCGGTATTATTAGTAACACTTATTCCGTTAGGAATTATATAAAAAAGAAGCTATTCATTTTTGAATAACTTCTTGTTTCCTTTAGCTAAACTAGAATTGGAGTAACCTTTCAAATAGGTTACTTCTTTTTTTATCCATTTAGGTTCTTGATATCGCTTTGCTTCATCAATATTTTCAAATTCTATTTCTAAATATGCTAAACCTTCATATTCGTTTTTAAAGATATCTATTTCATATATATGATTGTCTACAGGAATGCGATACCTAGTCTTAACTATTGTTAAACCCTTTTTCTTTCCTAGCATTTCTTCATATAGCTTTTGATCAATAGATATTTCGTATTCTTGCCTAGATAGTTTATCTTTAGAAGACGACTTAATTGTAAGAACATATTCATTTATATTTCGTATCCTTCTAATTCTAATTGTCGGTTTAAACATTAGATATGATTGTTCAATATCAAAATGTTCATACTTACTTAAATCAAAAGGAATATTATTTATATCAACTAACCATTTTCTTTCTATTTCCATATAGTCCTCATAAAAAAGCCGAGATATTTCTCGGCATAATTTGTTATTGAATATCTTTCTTAGAAGCTTCTGATTGAGGTTTCTTATCAGCTATATCAATGATAATATATCCGATGATGAAGAATAATGCTAGACAGCCAATGGCAACGTTAATAGATTTGATTTGGAAACCAAAGATATCGAATACGCCATTAGTAGCAATACCAATCTTCTTAACAACATAAATAACGAATGAACCTAAGAATGAAGCACCTTTAGCGAAGATGTCATAGATACCGAAGTATTCACCAGAGTTCTCATCAGGAATAATTCTTGAATAATAACTTCTAGATAAAGATTGAATTGAACCTTGGAAACAACCAACACCAAATGCCATAACTGCGAATTGCCATAATTCCTTTAATGTTAGAGCGTAGATACAAACTACAGCATAACCAACGATACAAATCTTAATTAATGATACAGTATCTTTCTTCTTTGATAATTTAGCAAAAACTAATGATCCACCCCAAGCAACTACTTGAGTAAGAAGAAGGAATACAACCTGGCCAACTGTATCTAGGCCTAAGTCTGTACCTAAGTTAATACAGTTATCAATGATAGTACCAACACCATCGATGTATAGGAAGAAAGCAATTAAGAAGTACAATACTTTTTTATCTTCTATTGCAATTCTTTTTATTGAATGACCAATTTGAGCAAATGCATTCTTAACAGCATCTTTTGTTTCATCAACATAATTTATTTGTTTATAGTTTTTAATTAGCGGAACAGTTACAATCCACCACCATACAGCAGTTACTCCAAATCCAATCATTCTACTTAGCCCGTCAGAGATAAGCCCAACCATATCTGGGCCTAAAACATAAGCAATTAAAGCAATAGTGAATGGAATACAAGAGCCGATATAGCCCCATGCATAACCATAAGCACTTACAGCGTCTGATCTTTCATCTGTAGTGACATCATTAAGCATTGAATCATAGAAAGTCAATGAAGCAGAATAAGCAATCTTAGAAAGAACGTATATTGTTAAGAAGATTAGCCAACTCCAAGCAAAGCCATTAATAATACATCCGATTACACCAATGGCTACAGCAGTTGTAAAGAAAATCTTCTTTTTATCCTTATGGTCGGCAATAGCACCACACACTGGGCCGATAAGGGCAACAATTACTGTGACAATAGAAGTAGCTAAAGCCCAATAAGCTGTAGCGTTATCACTAGAAATTTGTCCTGGCTCTGTTCCGATAGCTAATGATTTAAACCAAATCGGAATTAATGAGCAACCTAACATTGTAAATGCAGAGTTGCCAACATCGTACATTACCCATGAAAATTCTTGTGGAGATAAATCATGGAAAATCTTAGACTTGTTAAGTTTTTCGAATAGCTTGTTCATAGTCTCCTCCCTAACACTAATAATTTAATTCGTCTTCATATGATAAGACTGGTATTTTATAATAATCCTCATCTTTATCAAACGTTTTATCGAAATAGTCTATTAATTCTTTTTCTTCTTTTAGATACTTTATGAAACTATCAAGTAGTTTTGGATACATTTCTAGGGCGTTGTTCATCAATTTCTCTAAACGTAAATTAGAATCTTTGCATGGTTCAAATTCTTTTTCATCTAGAAGCATATCAGCATAATCATCTTTTCCAAGTTTTCGTGTAATATTTATTAGCATATTTTTTACTAGCTTTGTTTTTGGAGATAAGATGGAAACAAACATACTAGTATTTTTAATTGATTTATATATTGTCTCCTCATTATGAGGGAAGAAATAAGAAATAATCTTTGAACTTTCTATGCTAGGTTTGATTAATTTGCCTCTATTAATTTTGTTTGGCTTTTTGCCATCTTTTTCTATTAAATAACGGTCAAATTCTGATTCAACTTTGCTATGAGACAATTTTGATGCTTCTTGTTTAGCGCAGACATAACTGTGGCAAGAACTGTCCAGTGCAAAATGTGTTAAAAAACCTAAGGTATAGGCCAAAATAGCCTCTTTTTCTTTATGCGTTTTGTAGACAATACGGCATCTTTCAAAGAATGATCTAGCAGGATTATAGTGCATGTCATAACCATAAGCAGCTACATCTGGTTCTTTTAAATCGTAAAAAAAGAAATCAGGCCCATGGACACCTATATTAAATAAATCGCGATACTTTTCGACTATAGTTTTGTATTCAACTGGCATCGTTTTGATGCATTTATCACCAAAACTATAATGAGCATAAGTAGTAGGCATATATTACTTTAATTTTAACACATGCACTCATTATGCATATATCTTTTTTTATGCTCATATAATACGATATAGGTGTGAGGTGAGATGCTATGTTATATAACGATGTTTGTAATGATAATTTATCTCGTTTAGGTTTTGGTACTATGAGGCTTCCTTTAAAAGAAGATGGAAAAACAATAGATGAAATTGAATTTCAAAAAATGGTTGATTATGCCATAAATAACGGCATAAATTATTTTGATACAGCTTATCCATATCATGATGGTCATTCTGAATTAGCTCTAGGAAGAGCACTTAAAAAATATCCACGCGATAGTTTTAAAATTGCCAGCAAGTTTCCAGGCCACAACATCATCAAAGTTCCTAATCCTAAGGAAGTATTTGAGGAACAATTGAGAAAATGCCAAGTAGAATATTTCGATTATTATTTGTTGCACAACGTTTGTGAAATAGATATATCAATCTATGAAGATCCAAAGTATGGAATCATTGACTATTTCCTAGAACAAAAAAGACTAGGAAGAATTAAACACCTTGGTTTTTCTAGCCATGCAAGAGTAGAAAATCTTGAAGAATTTATTAGCAGACACGAAGGAGTGTTTGAATTCTGCCAGATTCAACTTAACTATCTAGATTGGACTTTACAAAATGGTAAAGAAAAATATGATGTCTTAACTAAGCATAATATTCCTGTATGGGTAATGGAACCTGTGAGAGGCGGTAAGCTTGTGAATGACATTAACGAAGAAGAGATTAATAAGTTGAAGGTATTTAGAAACGATGAATCTGTCGCTTCTTTTGGTTTTAGATTTTTAATGAAATATCCAAATATAAAAATGATCTTATCAGGTATGTCAAACATGGAACAAATGATTGATAATATCAAAACATTTAATGAAGATAAGCCATTATCAGATGATGAAACTAATTATTTATTTGAAATTGCTGAAAGATTAAAAGATGCAGTTCCTTGTACTAAGTGCCATTATTGTACAAAGGGATGCCCAATGGGATTAGATATTCCTTTGCTTATAGCTTCATATAATGATTTAAAATTCGCTCAAGCTTTCACAGTTCCTATGCAGATGGATGCTTTAAGTGAAGATAAAAAACCAAGTGCTTGTATTAATTGTGGCCAATGCGCAATGATGTGCCCGCAGAAAATTGATGTTCCTAAAGTATTGGCTGATTTCAATGAGCTATTATCTCGTAGTGTAAAATGGACTGATGTTTGTAGGCAAAGAAATGAAGCCGAGGAAAGATTGAAAAAAGAAAAAGCCAAAGATACAAATGCTTAATAGAAACTAGTAGATGTAATTAATATTGCTAGAAACATTATGAAGAAATCAGTAATAATATTCTTTTTAATAATTACTTCCTTGTTTGGTTGCAGTTCAAATAACAACGATATAAAACAAGAAAGAGTTTTGTCGTATAAATTTGCCAATCAAAAAGAAGCAGCAGAGTGTTATCTATCTAATGATGATTATTTTAATAATTATTCAGAATATGATATCGAGTATAGAACTCAAAGCAAAGACGGAACCATTGAGTCTTTAAAAGAATTTGGTGCCAATCAAATGCGTGATTTTACTGATGAAGAAAAAGGTGCAATTAATTCAGCTATGGATGAAATAGAAACGATAATAAAGGAGAATGGATATCGTTTACCTAAGATTGACGAAATGACATTTATTAAATCAACTCAAAATGAAGAGGGTGGAGCTGTTGCATATACACATGGAACACAAATATATATGAGCAATATTTTGCCTCTTTATTTAAGGACGAATAAACAAAATCACCAAAAAGGTTTAAGCATATTAGTTCATGAAATATTTCATTGTTTAACAAGAAACAATAGCGAATTTAGAAAAGATATGTATAGTCTAATTAGTTTTAATATTGTGGAAAAAGATTTTGATATTCCTAACGATATAAAAAGAATGGTGATTTCTAATCCAGATGTAGAGCACCATGATGCTTACGCAACATTTACGATTAACGGCAAAAAGAAAGACTGTTTCTTATTAAATATATGTACACAGCCATTCGAAAAGAAAGGTGATCTATACACAGATTATTACGAGATTATCCTTGTCCCTATTAATAAAGAAACTGATGATAAGGATTTCTATTACATAGAAGAATCTGAAGATTATTGGGAAGTATTTGGTGAAAACACAAAATATATTACTGATCCAGAGGAATGCTTAGCTGATAATTTTGGTTATGCACTAGTATATGGACTTGATGGTTCGATGAAATATGAAAATCCTGAAATCATCCAAGCAATGATAGACTTACTAAATAGCGACAAATATTATTAATAGGATATACTTTGTATTTTAAATATCGATGTTATGTCATAGCAAAGATTAAACGTCTATATATTGAATAATAAACGCCTTAGAAAGCTGTACATTATTTTGTACAGCATTTTTTCTATTCTATATTTGCTATGAAAACTAAATATCGTATAGGCCAAACTGTTTACATAATAGGGAATAACAAATTTATTATTCCAATGTTGGTAATTAATTACGCCTATGGATTATACACCTTAAAGTTTTATGGCAAGAGTGGAGGAATGAGATTAAAAGAAGACAGAATATTTGAGTCAGAAAACGAAGCGAGTATATGTCTAAGAAATTAGATATTCAAAATGATTTTTCTATTACGGAGGGAAAAATATGGGATTGTTATTTTCTTTAGCATTTATTTATTTCATCGTTAAGTATGGTATACGCATATTGCAATCGTTATTTAATACGACAATGTTTCTAGGAAAGATATGCTTCTATTTCATAGTAGTAATAATCTTGATTCTTCTTACTGGTGCAATCATCAGTTTATTAACTAGCTGATTTTATATTGCTCAAAATAAAACACCCACTTATTATTGTGAGTGCGTGTATTCGATAAATGAAATAAACTATTATTTTAATACATTGAAATCTTCTATATCGGCTGGGTTTGCAATTGCTACTTTCTCAGTTTTACGATCACCTATTATAAGAGGAATCAATGAAAAGCTTCTTTCCCCTCTAATGATAACTTTTGATGCTGATCCTGGTTCGCTAGATGTAACGGCAACACCAGCAACTTTGCCTTGTAACATATCTTGTGGATTAGGCGTGTTATATCCAACCGCATACAAATGTGCATTTCCACCAGTAACGAAATTCAATTCATCTTCGTTTAATTCTTTTATCTCGTTGCGTAAACTGTTTAACTCTGCTTTTAGCATGTTTAATTCTTTCTCTGTTTTCATCTTTCTTCTCCAAAACATTATTGTTTGTCGCCGTTTTTAACGAGATAGATTGCTGTAGGGCCATCTGCTCCACCAATGATGTCAATTTGTCCAGCTAGTAATGGCGTAGCAGTTCCGCCTAGCGAATTGAGTCTGTTTGCTTGTTTAAGTAGTCCTTCATTTAAATATTTAGCTTTATTGCTTGATACGCCATCTCTAGCGATAACGATGATATGTCCACCAGATACGGCATCAAGTTCATCATCATTTAATTCTTGGATTTCTTTGTTTAAAGTATCAAATTTCTGTTTTAATTCATTTAATTCTTCTTTTGTTTTCATAATCAACCACCTTACATAAATGTATACGTGATTTTTGTAAAAAAGCTACAATAAATACATAGAATATTTACTAAATATAGGGAGGACACCGATATGAATTTAACTCAAGAATCAAAGAAAAAAATCATAGTTACCATTGTATTGGTTTGTTTAGCGTTATTTTCTTTCTTTTATTTAGGGAACAAGTTTTCCAAACCCGAGACATATGAAAACATTATCTCTATTCTTGATGACAAGAAAGATAATGTTATGGGATTAACTGCTTCAACTTCAGCAGCTTCTATTGCGATCACAGTTATTCCTGATGATATAGGCACACCAATTGCCAATCAATTAGCTGATTTAAGCAAGTATTTATTGCTGATCTTAACTGTGATTTATTTAGAAAAGTACCTATTAACAGTAATTGGTTTTGCGGTATTTAAAGTAATAGTTCCGATTGGATGCACTTTGTTTATTGCTTATCTGTATTTCCCTAAGAACTTTAGTTTAAAGAAGATAGGTATCAAAATATTAGCGTTTGCTTTAGCTTTGGTATTGCTTATTCCAACGAGTGTGAAAATTTCAGATATGATAGATAAGACATATCAAGAAAGCATTAACGAGACTTTATCTGTAACAAATCAAGAAATAGAGATTGAAGAACAAGCTCAAGAAGAAACAAAGCCAACAGACGCCCCTTGGTATCAAAAGATATATGATTATTTTTCTAATGCAGTCGAAGATGTAAAAGAAGCAGTAACATCTTCGACATCTGAAGCAGTCGCAAAAGCAAAAACGTTGTTAAGTAATTTTATTGAAGCTACTGCCGTAATGGTTGTTACATCGTGCATTGTGCCAGTATTAACAGTTATAGCGTTTGTTTGGATTTCTAAACTATTGTTAGGAGTCGAGATAAACAAAAAAGATCTTATCGAAATGAAAGAGAAAGTCAAAAGCATAACTACTAATAACGAATAACAGTAAAAGGAGACAATGTCTCCTTTTGTATTTTCATTTGGAAAATACCCATTTAAGAAATTTCATCAACAACTTAAACGGGATAACAAGCCAAACAAAAATATGGCAAATAATAGCTAGCATACTATCACCTCCTTATGAGATGATGTTTCTTGCGCGATTAGTAGCGAGCATTTTAATACAACTCTATGTTAAAATTTAAATAGAGAGATTTATGAATTATCCATTAGCATTAGCATTTCTATTTTATTGTGGCGCAATAGAGGGGTGGATTCTTGAGTTCTTTTTTCGTAACCTAATTTCTCATCGTGGCCCTCGTGGAAAATACTTTATCAACCCTGGTTTCTGTAAAGGACCTTGGCTTCCAATATATGGCATTGGTTTGTCATTCATGTTTTTAATATGTTGGGAAGTATCTAGCCGTATTCAAATAGATGGAATATGGGGCGATATTATTATCATCTTACTAATTGCTTTATCGATGACAGTCATTGAATTTATTGGTGGTGTGTTCTTGCTTAAAGTACTTAATTTAAGGCTATGGGATTATCGAGATAGGCCTGGAAATATCATGGGTGTTATCTGTCCACTATTTTCTTTGATTTGGGGAAGTATTGGTGCTTTATATTATCTTTTCATCCATGATTCTGCTATTGAAGGTTTAGCGTGGTTGTCACAAAATCTTAGCTTCTCATTTGTAGTCGGTCTATTCTTTGGTTTCTTTATAATAGATTTATTATCTTCCGCAAAGGATGCCGCAGAAATCAAGAAATATGGTGATTTAAACAACGTTGTTATCAAATATGAAGAATTAAAAGAAATATTAGTCGCAAAAGAAAAGGAAGCTGTAGGAAAACAAAAACGCTTCATTTCACAAATTAAGATGAAACAAGATGCCATTATGGATGAAATAGAAAAAGTTACTGAAGACAAGGGTGGCGCTTTGAAATCTCATAGATCAAAAAAGAATAAGTAAGAAATATGAAATATTTATTTATAGCTACATTTTGGATATCAACGCTTATTCATTTATACGCTTCTAAAGAGAAAAACACAAAACTTAGAAATTATTCTAAGCCTTTTATCTTACCTAGTTTGCTTGGTATGTATGTTTGTTCAACTGAAAACGTATTGTGGTCAGCTGTACTAGCATTTATCTTTAGTTGGCTAGGTGATTTATTCTTAATTGGTAAGGGTGTCAAATGGTTCTCTGTTGGTGGCGTTGCTTTTATGATTAGCCACTTCTTCTTTATGATTTCTTATAGTTATGATATTCCTTTTGATCAAGTAAATATTTTCTTATTTTTAGGAATATTCTTATTCTATGTCACAATAGTTTCGTTTATATTTAAAGAATTAAAAAAGCATTTACCAAAGCCATTAGTCATTCCAATGTTCTTTTATCTATCAATAAATGGATTAATGAATTGCTTCTCTTTAATTAGGCTTATAAGCAATGTGACCACAAGCAACATAATCACTTTTATCGGTGCAACTTTATTCTTTATTTCTGATTCAATATTATTCTTTGTCAGATTCAATAAAAATAGCAGATTCAAAACTCATTTCTGGGTTATGTTTACATATTCAATCGGAGAATTTTTAATTGCATTAGGTCTAATTTAAAGGAGGACAAAATGAAGTATTATGTTTACAACAAATTAGCTAATAATGGAATTCTTCCAAAGATTAGCGAAGGCATCAGTTTAGTAGAAGCGGTAGGGCTAGATTATGTTGAATTCTTTAAAGGCCTAAATGCAGAAGATGAAGTAGTCTTTATAGGCGGTGATGGCACGATCAATTATTTGATTAATAGACTAAAAGACTACGAAATAAAAAACAATATATATCTAAAAGCTAATGGTACAGGAAACGATTTTGTCAATGATATTGAAGCAAATGTTGAAGAAGAAATTTTGTTGAATCCTTATTTAAAGAATTTGCCAAAGGTCACTATTAATGATAAAGAAATGTTGTTTATCAACAATGTCGGTTTTGGTATTGATGGTTATTGTTGCGAAGTTGCAGATAATATAAAAGCTGAAACACCAAATAAAGAAATCGACTATTCCGCTATTGCGATAAAGGGTCTATTATTCCATTTCAAACCATGCCATGCTAGTGTAACGGTTGATGGCAAGACTTATGAATTCGATAATGTATGGCTTGCTCCAACAATGAAAGGTAGATACTATGGTGGTGGTATGAAGATTGCGCCAGATCAAGATCGTAATTCAAACAAATTAACAGTGGTTATTTATAAGGCTGGATTTAATCTAATCGCTTTAGCCAATTTCCCTTCAATCTTTAAAGGCGAACATATTAAGAACAAAAAGTTAACGACAGTATTAACAGGCAATAATATTCACGTGAAATTCTCAAGACCATGTGCGGCACAAATTGATGGTGAAACAGAGCTAAACGTCACTGAATATACAGCCCAACTATAACAAATTAAAACTCGATTCATCATGAATCGAGTTTTCGTACTAGCAATTATTTTAAGATGTTATAAGCGTAGATGTTTGCTTCTCTTAACATTCTATTAATTTGATAGTCAGTATATTTTTTATTATTGGCATCAGTTAGAATCATAATGATTGTTCCAACAAACATCGTCATAATTGTTGTGATTGTTTTAATCATTCATATACCTTCTTTCTGTAAGAATATCTCTTACAATTTAAGTTTACGATGTTAAAAAATGCTCATCAATACGTAAGCGTTATCAACTTAACTGAAAACGCTAACGTAATCGTTTTCAGTTTTTTGGTATTATTAAAAGCTCTTATGATAGATAAGATTAAACGAAAAGGCATCTTTTATAATAAAAAAATCATGATAATTATTTTTCTATCATGATTATTTTTTGTGATGCTTGTTGATATAGATTATGCAAGATAATACAAACAATGCAAGGATTATCGCTAGAGCCGCAACTACATAATTGCCTATTAGCACTGCTCCTTGATAGCCGACGCTTTTTGCGTTAATAGGAATCGCAATCGCAAGAACTATCAGTAATACTAGAGGGACATACAATTCGTTGTGTTGAAATTTATTTGCGGCTTTTTCAAAGACCGAATTTTTAGTCGGCCTTTCAAAATTATCGATGACTGGACAATTTGCTAAGACGTTTTTTCTAAACATCAATTCCATAACTATAAACAATCCTACTAGACTGATTATAGAGATAATAATTGATTTGCTTATTAAGAAAGCCAAGACCGCAACGCTTAATGGTAGATAATATCTGGTTGAATAAACGGTGAAAGGTTTAGCTTCTTTATTTGATAAGATATATCCTGTCTTAGAAAATGGCGCACAGTATACGTAGTTTTTATCAACCTTGTATACAAAGATGTCATTAAGATCTGCAATTTTTATTTCTTTCTTTTCTTTTTTCATAACTAAATTGTACCATGTAAATATTTACATTTATGTATAGGTTATTATCAAAAAAGTAATAAAAAAACATTGTTCTAATTTTGTTATAATATCGTGATATTTTATAATTAATATATAGAAATATGTAGGTAGTATTTCTGTGTTGCCAAGAAAGGGGAAAAATAATGAATATTGGTACAGCATTTATTATCGCTTTGACAGGCACTATTGTTTGTTGGGGCGCTTACCACATTTCCGGTTTAAAATCTCCATTATTAATGGGTGTTGTAACTGGTCTTGTTATTGGTAATCCTGAATTAGGATTAACAGTTGGTGCTGCTTGCTCTATGATGTCTGTAGGTTTCCATACTTATGGTGGTGCAACAGTGCCAAATTACAACATGGGTGCCGTATTTGGTGTTGTAGTTGCTTCTCAAACAGGTGACTATGCACAAGGTATCGTTGTTGGTTCAGTTGTAGCTTTATTAGGTTCTTGGGCAGATATTATCCAAGGTCTATGGGCTAACTTATTTATTCACCAAGCTGATAAAGCATTGGAAGAAAACAATTCTAAGAAGATGGAATTCTGGCACTTATTTGGTTTCATTACTATTGCAGTTACAGATTTCGTTCCAACATTCTTAGGTCTATTAATCATTGATAAATATCAAATTATCACTGATTTCGTTGAGAAATTCGCTTGGGCAGAAGCAGGTTTAACTGTTGTTGGTAATATCTTACCAGCAGTTGGTTTTGCACTTCTACTATCATTCATGGATGTTAAGAATTTCTGGTGGGCTATGTTATTAGGTTACATTTTCTATGGTTACTTAGGTTTAGGTACTATGGGTCTATGTTTACTAGGTATCGTTGTAGCCTTCGTTTATGTTACAAAGATTGATAAGGAGGGTGAATAAAGATGGCACGTACAAATGCAAAAGTTTCTGAAAAAGCCTTAAAGACTGCTTGTTCTAGACATGCAAATACATTGCAACACTGCTGGAACTATGAAAGAATGCAAGCCACCGGTTTCGCTTACTCTATCGCTCCAGTAATCAGAGAATTATATGATACAGAGGAAGAAGTTTGTGAACAATTAAAGAGACATCTTCAATTCTATAACACAAACCCAACTCCATCTAACGCAATCCTAGGTGCTTCTATCGCTCTAGAAGAACAATACCAAACAGAAGCTTCTGACTCAATTAAAGTTGCTTTAATGGGTCCTCTAGCTGGTATTGGTGATGCAGTATTCGCAGTATTGATTAAGCCTATTACTTATATCGTTGCTACTGCATTAGCTAATGAAGGTTCTTACTTATCATTAGTTGTTATGATTGTTCCATTCTTACTATTCTATTTAGCTAAGTATCCACTATTCTGGTATGGCTATAAGAAATCTGCTGCTTTAATTGAAGATTTAAATACTAATAGTGCTCTTGCTAAATTCACTAAGGGTGCACAAATCGTTGGTTTAACTGTTGTTGGTGGATTCGTTCCATCAATGGTAGGTGTTTCTTTAGCATTAACATATACTAAGGAAATCGATGGTGTTGAGAAATCTGTAGCTATTCAAGATACTCTTGATAAAGCTTTCCCAGCATTACTTCCTGTACTTATTGTTTACCTATGCTACTGGTGCATTAAGGTTAAGAAGTTCACTCCAACTAAGACTATTCTTATCTTATTAGTTATTGGCTTCGTTGGTGGTGCATTAGGCATTTTAGCTTAATAATTATTTATAGGTGGGACTACTAGTCCCACCTTATTTTTTGTTGGAGACAAATTATGGAAAATTTAGTAAAGAAACTTGCAAATATTGGAACTGAACAAAGAAACTTAAATACAAAGGACATCGATATTTTACCTACGCGTGATGTCTTAGAAATCATAAATAAGGAAGATGCAACTGTGCCAGCAAAGATTGCTGAGAAATTAGATGATATCGCAAAACTTACTGATGCATATGTTGAGACAATAAAAAATGGTGGAAGAATATTCCAAGTTGGTTGTGGAACTTCGGGTAGACTAGCTTTAGTTGATGCCGCCGAATTACCATGTACATATGGTATTCCTTATGGCCAAGTAATTGGCGTAATGGGCGGTGGCTTAGAAGCTGTTGTTAAACCTGCTGAAGGTCTAGAAGACCATGCTGAGCTAGGCGAACAAGCGGTTAAAGATTTAGGCATTACCGCAAAAGATTTTGTGCTTGGCGTCGCTGCTTCAGGTAGAACTCCATATGTTATTGGAGCTATGAAATACATACAATCTATTGGTGGTAAATGTGGTTCAATCTCTTCAGCTGAGCATTCAGAATTCTCTGAATTCGCTGATTATCCGGTAGACATTCCAACTGGACCAGAAGTAGTTCTTGGTTCAACGAGAATGAAAGGTGGTACTAATACAAAACTTGTATTAAACATGGTATCAACTACTGC
Organism: Candidatus Colivicinus equi; assembly: GCA_018064825.1. Classification (GTDB taxonomy): domain Bacteria; phylum Bacillota_I; class Bacilli_A; order Erysipelotrichales; family Erysipelotrichaceae; genus Colivicinus; species Colivicinus equi. The sequence continues at coordinate 15,123 of JAGHUL010000109.1, read as the reverse complement.
TATGATTCGTTTGGGTCATGTGTTCTCTAACTATTTAATTGATGGATATGACACAAACGAAAAAGGTTGGGCTAGATCAGTTAGACAAATTATGGAATTAACTGGTTGCAGTGAACAAGAAGCACACGATGCTTACTATGAAGTAAGAGGAACTGAACAAGACTTTAAAGTTGCTGTTGCAATGTGCTTTACAAAGAAGAGTTCTAATGAAGTAAGAGAACTTCTAGCAAAGCATAATGGTAACTTAAAACTTTTGTTAAAAGAATTAGATATTAATTACGATTAGGAGTTAAGCAATGCAAGTATTTAAATCAAAAAAAATATGCACGCCAGATAAGATTGTTGATGGATATATGATTGTTGATGGTTCTAGAATCGTTGACATTTTAGAAACATTTGATGGTGAATACATCGATGTAGGCGACAAGATGATTATCCCTGGTATTTTTGATACGCATAATCATGCTTCTGGTGGCTACTCTATTTATGGCGATAAAGAAGCTGAAAATTTAAGCGAAAATAGAAATGAATGTACAGAGAAATATTTAAAAGTTTTGGCATCATTAGGAGTAACATCAGTATTTCCAACTTTATTTGCGACTGTAGTTGCGCAAGAAGAAAAAGATGTAATTGCTTCTGCTAAGAATTATGTTGGCAAAGATGTAGATGGTGCTAAAGCATTAGGAATAAATTTTGAAGGGCCATTTTTAAATAGAGTAGGTGAAGGCGATGTTAGATATGTACCTGATCCAATCAACCTAGACGACATTCAAGAATTTATTGATATCTCTGATAACACGATAACGGAAATGGGCTTGGCTCCTGAACTTCCAAATGGAAAACAAGCCATTGAACTATTATTAAAAAATAATGTCGTTCCTGCAATGGCTCATACAGATAGCAAATCAAAAGAAGCTTTCGCAGCTTTTGATGACGGCATAACAGTTGCTACTCACACATGCAATGTTATGACTGGTATACATCATCGTAATATTGGTGCATTAGGCGCTTCATTGATGGATGATAGAGTATATTGCGAATTAATCTGCGATGGTCTACATGTATGCAACGACATGCTTAAATTAGTACTTAAATTAAAAGATCACAATAAAGTAATGCTTATTTCTGACTCTAGTAGATTTGTAGGTTTCCCAAGTGGCTATTATGATTTTGGAAACTATAAAGTTCATCTAGACGATGAAGGAAGAGTGTTGGTTGGTACTGCATTAAACGGTTCTTCTAAAGGCGTTTTATTTGGTATTAGAAATCTAGTTAAAAATTGTGGCATTGATTTATTAGATGCTTTGCATATGGCATGTAGAGTTCCTTGTTTGAAATATGGTTATAATGATAAGGGTTCTTTAGAAGTGGGCAACTATGCAGACTACGTTGTAATAGATGATGATTTCAATGTCTACGAAACATACGTTGAAGGTAGAAAGGTATATGATTCTACTATCGATAAGATGGTTTTAAACCCAAAAGTATTAGAAAAGAAATATCAATAATATGAATCAAAACGCTATCCAAAAATTGTTAAAGACATATTCAAAAGATACTCGTAGTTATCTTTTTCCTAATGGCAAAAACGAACTAGAATCAATCATTCATTCTATTTCTTTGATATGTGCGATTCCTAGTGAAAGCATTGACTATAACGTGATGAAAGCTCTAGCTGATATTCATGTTGATACATGCATTAGGAAAACAGCAAGGGACGAAGATACTGACATTATTTTAGATATGCCTAAAAAACATAGAGAATATGTTAAAGATATAACTACAGCTAGTAAAGTAATGGCGTATTTAGTTCTTCATTCTCAAGACACAAATTATAAATTAAGAGATCTTTCAGATGAAAATCTAAATGAATTAAGTGCGATGTATCTAGATTCATTTAAGTTTATGGAATTAAATGATGGTAAAGAAAACAAACATTTAAGAGATGAAGATTATGGTTTAGTAAAAGAAAAACCAATATTTACACATGGCCAAACTGGAACTGATTTATATTTTTCAACTCTAGTATCTGATAAAGATGAAGAACTAATTTATGAATATACAAATTCATTAGAAGTTGATGGTATTGATGGCATCGTTGATGAATATATTATTAAAAAAGAAGATAGCGATGATATAGTTGCTGCTTTGTATTTTAATAGATATGGTAATAGCAATTCTAACAATGCACCAAAAGGTTTTAAATTAAAGAAAGTAGATATTGTTGCAGCATTAGAACAATCTAGAGTCAATGTTAGAAAAGATCTACAAAAGAAAACAATCGTCGAAATAATAACATTGGTATTAGTGGCGATTGTAATCATCTATTTGTTGATAAGAAAACATTAAGATATGGGAACATATCTTTTTGTTATCGAAGTTATTCACAATCTTTTGGTCAATCAAATAGAATAGAGATGTAACTATTAATAAGAAAAGGAATAATATGAGAAACCTAATAACAAATATAAACGAATCAGATGAGAATTATGTGTTCTCGCCAATAGCTGTATATTATGCGCTATGCTTGTTAGCACAAACTACGGCAGGCGAAACAAAGAGAGAAATACTGGATGTATTGAATGTTAGTGAGGATGAATTGTTATCAAGAGCTAATATAATCCACGACGCTTTTAATGAAGGAGAAATTTTATCTTTGAATTCTTCTTTATGGTTAAACAATGCACATCGTTTCAATGAAGATGCTATCGAACAAATCGGTATAGATAACAACAGCGCTATTGAAATCGGTTATATGGGTGTTAAAGAATTTGACGATAAATTACATGATTGGTTAAACAAGAATACGGGCGGCTTATTAAAAGATAATGTAGACAGCATTAGTTTTACTGGTGATACTTTGATGGAACTATTTTCCGCAATATATCTAAAAGGTTCATGGACTGATCACTTTAACAAAAACGAAACAAATATTAAAACATTCCATATCGATGACAATAACGAAGTTGAATGCGAGTTTATGAATAGAACATTAAGTGATGTTGTTCTTATTGGAGAAAAGTTCAAAGCTGTTAAACTCCATATTGTTGGAATTGGAACAATGTCTTTTATTCTTCCTAATGAAGGTTATGCACCAAATGATATACGTGATGATGAGGAACTTGTTAGTTTTATTGCCGGTAGAGAAGATTGCTTAACAAGAGGAATGTTCAACATTAATTTATCGTTGCCTAAGTTTGATGTTAAAGCTGATGGAGATTTGTTAACGCAATTAAAAAAGTTAGGAATAAGAAAGGCGATGGATATGTATGAGGCAGATTTTTCAATAATCAGTGATGAAAAAGATTTATGCCTAGCCAAAGCTAATCAAGCATCAAGAATTAAGATAGATGAAAATGGCATAGAAGCTGCTTCTTATGTTGAAATGGCTGTACTAATGAAAGGTATTCCATTTATGGCCGAAACTGAAATAGACATGATATTTGATCGACCATTTATGTTTGTTGTTGAACGTGAATGCATGCCATTATTTGTTGGCACTATCACTAATCCAAATGAATAATTATGATTAAAAGATTTTTATTAACACTTCTTATTGTTGTTTCTTTGTGTGGCTGCAAAAATAATACCATAAGTGTTTCTGGTGTTTCTTTCAAAGAATCTGAGTTTAATGGTATCTATATTCAAAAGACAGTAGAGGAATTTTATAATTTAAGTTTCACTTGTGGTGATTCTGTAAACATTATTTTTTCTAATGATTTTCGTGTTGATGATGTGCCTTTTTATTCAGGTTATTACACAAGAACTGGTATCCCGTTGTTAACTGCTTATCCTGGCTATACCTACCCAGAGTTTTCTTACAACAACGGACCCGATGTCATTGAAACCATAAAATTAACTGATGATGATACTATCAAGATTGAACTTAATAAAAAGGGCAAATACCTTGATGTTGAAAATGCTATGAGCGTGCGTGCTTCTTTAGTTAGAGATACGTATGATTCTGATGAGACGTTTGGAAACTTTAGGCCACTTGTTGGCGGTGATATTGATTCAACATTGTTGTATAGATCTGCTTCACCATGTGTTAATACTTATAATAGGGCTTCTTATGTGAGCGAGTTATCTCGAAAATATCACATTAATTCATTCATTGATTTATCGGATAACGAGGAAGAAATAAAGAATTATTATGATGATGAAGATGCTGATATTTCTTATTGGCGTTCAATGTACGATAAAGGTAATATTTGCTGTTTAGATTTGTCCGCAAATTATCGAAACAAAGATTACAAAACAAAATTAGTAAAAGGTTTAAGATATATTACTGAAAATGACGGTCCATTCCTAATTCACTGTGTCGAAGGAAAAGATCGTACAGGTTTTGTATGCTTGTTATTAGAGGCTTTGTGTAATGCAAGTATAGAAGAATTAGAATACGACTATATGATTACTTATAGTAATTATTATGGTATTGATAAAACAAATAAATCAGATATGTATAAAGCATATTATGATAATAGATTTGCGGACTTTTTAACCTACCTTACAAGTAAAGAATCACTGGACGATATTAAACCGCTAGATGTTTATAATGGTGCAGTAGATTACCTATTATCTGCTGGAATGAGTATAGAAGAAATAAATATGTTAATTAATAAAATATCGGGAAATGACTAATGAAGAAGAAAAATAAAAAAATTATAACAATAATTATTGTTTCGTTATTGTTAATAACGGGAGTGACATGTGGCATTCTTTATTCAAAAGGATGGTTACACAAAATATATAAGGGTAGCGATAAAGCTTATGAAATATTAGAAACTAAACATAATTACAAAATAGAAACACTAGAAGATGGATCCATTTGTTTTGAACCTGAGAATCCAGATAGTGGTTTTGTTTTTTATCCTGGTGGCATGGTTGACTATATTTCGTATTCACCTTTAATGGATAAACTTGCGAGTAATAATATTTTGTGTGTTCTACTTAAACCAAAAACTAATGTACCGATGTTTGATGTAAAAGAAGCTGAAGGAATAACTAATAATTATCCTAATATGTCGGAATGGTATATTGGCGGACATTCGATGGGCGCATATTTATCATCGGCTTATGTATATGATCATATAAGCGATTTTAAAGGAATAATTCTTTTAGGAGGATATTCTTCTAAGGACTTATCAAATAGCGATCTAAAAGCATTATGTATATATGGTTCATTAGATGGAGCGATGAATAGAAAAAAATATGAAGAGAATAGGAAGTACTTACCTTCTAATTATGAAGAAGTAATTATTGAAGGAGGTTGCCATTCATATTTTGGAGATTACGGAATAGAAGGCGAAGACAGCAAACCAACAATCAGCCAAGAAAAACAAATAGAAATAACCTGCGATAAAATCGTTGAATTCATAAAAAAAGATAATTAATAAATTGACTACATAATTACAAAAAAGTAGATAAATAAAGAGTTTTTTATTGTTGTGATTTTTTTAACATGTTAAAATTATAACAAGTGAGGTTTAATTATGGATAAGAAATATGAAGGCTTATTTACTCCTTGGAAGATAGGTAATTGTGAAATTAAAAATAGAATTGTCTTAACTTCTATGGGCGGTACTAACTTATTAGGTTGGATGGAAAACAATCATTTTGATAAGGCTGGTGCTGATTTTATTTTAGAAGTTGCAAAGAATAATTGTGGTTTAGTATTACCAGGTTGTCAGCCTGTATATAATCCAATGTTCGGACAATGGCTTCATAAGAAAGATAAGATGTATCAAGACTTAGCTAAATGGATGCCTGAATTCCACAAGACTGGTGCAAAATTATTTGTACAACTTACTGCTGGCTTTGGTCGTTCATTTACTGTAAGTAAAATGATGGAAATGTTATATACAAATCCTGTATTAAGATTTGTATCAAAACCTTTTATGGATTTAGATAAAATAACCGCTACTGCTTCTCCTAGCCCAAATAGATGGTCTGATAAAGTTCCTTCTAGACAAATGACTAAAGAAGAGATTCAAGAATTCATTGATGCTTTTGGTAAGGCTAGTAAGAAATTAAAAGACGCTGGTGTTGATGGTGTTGAAGTTCACGCTGTTCATGAAGGTTACTTGCTTGACCAATTTACGTTAAATTATGTAAATAAACGTACTGATGAATACGGTGGATCTTTTGAAAATAAATATAGATTCGCAGTAGAGATTGTTAAAGCGATTAAAAAAGAATGTGGTGCTGATTTCCCAGTATCACTAAGATATTCAGTTGTCTCTAAGACTAAAGGATTTAGAGAAGGCGCTTTACCAGGTGAAGATTACGTTGAAGTTGGTAGAGATATGGAAGAATCTGAAAGAGCTGCTAAGTACTTACAAGATGCAGGTTACGATATGCTTAACTGCGATAATGGTACTTATGATGCTTGGTATTGGGCTCATCCACCAATCTATATGCCTGAAAACTGTAACCTAGAAGATGTTGAACATATTAAGAAATTTGTAGATATTCCAGTTGTTTGTGCTGGTAGAATGGATCCTGCTGTTGCTTCGACAGAAATTGCTGAAGGTAGATTAGATGGCGCTGGATTTGCGAGACAATTCTTGGCCGATACAACTTGGGTAACAAAACTAATCAATGATCAAGTTGACGATATTCGTCCATGTATCTTATGCCATAATGGCTGTTTCAATATGTGCCATTATAAGGGCGTTCCAAATGATCAAGATCTTTCTGATTCACTTCATTTAGCTAGATGTGCTGTTAATGCCGAAACAATGCAGAAAGAAAAACACTTTATTGAAAAGACTGATGAACCTAGAGAAGTCATTATCATCGGTGGCGGTATCGGTGGTATGGAAACTGCTAGAGTATTAAAACTAAGAGGTCATAAACCAATTGTTTATGAAGCTAGTGATAAACTTGGCGGTACATTCATTCCTGCATCTGCTGAAAGCTATAAGGGCAAATTGAGAGATTTATTGAAATGGTATATTAAACAAATGAAGGATTTAGATATTGAAATTCATTTGAACGAAAAGATAACTGATTTATCTAAATTTGATGGTAAAGATATTGTTATCGCTACTGGTTCTAAACCTCGCACACTTCCAGTTCCTGGTTTTGATAAAACAATTGAAGCTTGCGAATTCTTGAATGGTAAAGAAGTTGGCGAAACTGTTGCGGTTATCGGTGGTGGATTAACAGGATGTGAAATTGCTTATGAATTAGCACTTCATGGAAAGAGACCAATCATTGTTGAAATGAAAGATGATCTAGTTTCTCAAAAGGGTGTATGTTTAGCTAACTCATCATACTTAAGAGAATGGTTTGCTTTGAATAATGTTCCTGTATATCTAGAAACTACATTAAAGGAAGTTAAAGATGGTGAAATCATCTGCACTGATAAGGCTAAAAAAGACATTACAATTAAGTGTGATAGTGTTATTTCTTCAGCAGGTTATATTCCAACACCACTTGTTGAAGAACAAGGTAATATCAAACTAGTTGGTGATTGTAAACAAATCGGTAATTTAAGATCAGTAATATGGCGCGCTTATGAAGTAGCTATGAGGATCTAGGGGGCAATATGAAATTAACATTAGAACAACAAGAAATATTAGATGGTAAAAAAGGCGAAACATTAGCTAAAGTAATGAAGACTTTAGTTATGTTTGGTGATGCATTTGATGCTGAAAAAATGGTGCCTGTAACATCAAGTTACAATCACTTAGTAACATCATTTGGACTAGGCGTTCTTGAACCAGTTTATCAATTGATGGACAAACTAATTGATGCAGGTGCTGTATCTAGCCAAAAGTTTACTGCTGACCCACGTCCACTTGATCCAAATGTTCCTGCAAATATTTTACAGAACATTGTCTTTAAGTATTTTATGTATTCAAAACAAGAATTCTATGAGAATCAATTAAAGAAATTGGGTCTATTAGATGATGACGCATATACTTGTACATGTTATATGCACGAAGTTGGAAACACTCCTAAGAAGGGTGATGTTCTTTCTTGGTCAGAGTCTTCTGCTGTTGTTTATGCAAACTCTGTTCTTGGTGCTAGATGTAATCGTAATTCAGGCATCATGGATATTATGGGTTCAATCGTTGGTTACGTTCCTTATTTTGGTTTATTAACTGATGAAGGACGTAAAGCAACTTGGGTTGTAAAAATCAATACAACAAAGAAACCAGAAGCTCAACTATTAGGTAGTGCTATCGGTATGAAAGTTATGGAAGATGTTCCATACGTTGTAGGTTTAGATAAATGGATTGGTACTGAATTAAATGATGCTGCTACAACTTACCTAAAAGACTTTGGTGCTGCAACTGCTTCTAATGGTGCTGTTGGTTTGTATCATATTGATAATTTAACACCAGAAGCAAAAGAACTTGGTGAAAAGTTAATTGCTGAAGGTGCAAAAGAATATATCATTGATGACGCAGAACTACAAAGAGTAAAAGATTCTTATCCAGTAATTTGGAAGAATAAAGATGCAAAACCAAAACTATGTTTCATGGGCTGTCCTCATATGTCTTTACAACAATTGAAGGATTGGACAGATGCTGTTGAATCTTCATTAAAAGAAGCAGGAAATACTCAAGTATTAATCCCAACTGTATTTACAGCTGCTCCTGGCGTTATTAAGGAATTTAAAAAGACTGATTACTATCCTCGTTTAGAAAAGACTGGTGTTATCTTATCTTATATTTGTCCATTGATGTATATGAACAATCCATTGTGCAAGACTATGCCAGTTATTACTTCAAGTAATAAATTAAGAACATATACAACAGCTAGATTCTATACCGAAGAAGAAATCTTAGCTAAGATTACAAAGGAGGGCAAATAAATGAAAGAGTTCAAAGGAAGAGTTGTTACTCCTGGAACAGTAACTGCTGAAGCTGTAGTTTCACATCAAGGTTTCAATACTTTAGCTTCTCTACAATCTGCTTTACAATTTGGTGACAAGAAAGTTAAAGTTGGTGACCAAAATAATAAAGACCTATATGGTAAACCAATTTATAATAAAGCATTATGTTTACCACAAACTATAGGTTCAACAACTGGTGGATTAGTATTGTATGCGGCATGTTCAATGAATAGAAATCCAGCTTGTATGTTATTCTCAAACAAGATTGATTCTCTTGCATGTGCTGGTGCGGTATTATCTTCTGTTTGGCTAGATAATGTTACAATGCCAGTTATAGATAACCTTGGTGATGAATTCCTAGATTATGTAAAAGATGGAATGAAGATAACCATTAAAGAAGGTGGCATTGTCGAAGTCGACTAATTTATCAAAGCAACTATTTAAATAGTTGCTTTTTTATCATTTTTATAAATAAAAAAAGATTCTCAGTGATAATATAAAAATATAGAAAAAAGGAGAGTAGTTTATGTTTGCTAATGTTAATGGATATAAGATATATTTCGATGTTGATGGACTTCAATACGAACCAGATGGTCCTAAGATGAAAGAGAAACCAGTCTGCTTTGTTTTACATGGTGGACCTGGTGGTGATCACTCTTTATATGTTGATCAATATGCTTTCTTAAAAGAGATTTTCCAACTTGTTTATATTGATGATAGAAACTGTGGTTTAAGTGACCACATTGATGCAACAACAAATTCAATGAAACAAAACGTTGAAGATTTAGAAGCACTTAGAGAATATTTAGGATTAGATAAGATTTATATTATTGGCCAATCATATGGTGGTATGAAAGCTCAATATTATATTATTAATCATCCTGAACATCTATATGGTGCTATCTTAGCTTGTACATCACCTAATGCGACATGCATTAATCCTATGAGAAATGCTGAACACATTAAGGAATGGGGCACTCCAGAACAATATGATTTCTGGATGAATCAAGAATTATATAAAGGTAAATTAGACTTCAAAGATTTCATGGGTCGTATGGGAAGCCTATATCATGCAAAAGGTCACTTTGATTTAGATTCATACATCAATGGTATGGCTAGAGCAATATTAAGTAATGATGTAATCAATTATCAAATGACTAAAGGTGATATGACTAATTATGATTACATTGAAGATTTGAAGAAAGTTAATCTTCCTGTTCTAGAGCTATGTGGTGAAAAAGATTTCATTTGTGATTATGATGCAAACAAGCAAATCGCTGATGCTATTCCAGGCTGTGAATTCCATGCAATTAAAGATGCATCTCATGAAATTTTTGCAGATTTCCCAGAACAAGTTCTTCCACTAGTAAGAGACTTCGTAAATAGAACATTCAAGAAATAAGATGATAGAAATTAAAGATAATTCAATTAAAGACTTAGTTAGAGATAAACATGAATATACGCTTAATTTAAGACGTCATTTTCATGCACATCCAGAGATTGGCTTAAAAGAATTTGAAACAGCCAAAAGGATAAGAGAAGAATTAACTAATGCAGGCATAACTTGGATAGAAGCTTCTAAGACAGGTACCATTGGAATCATTGAAGGTGATGAAAATAGTGACAACATGCTTGTATTGAGAGGTGATATTGATGCGTTAAACGTCAATGAACCAAAGACATTAGAATTCTGTTCACAAAATGAAGGTTTGATGCATGCATGCGCTCATGATGCACATACAGCAACACTTTTATCAGCAGGCATCATTTTAAAAGAACAATTTGAGCATAAGTTTCCTGGAAAGATTTATCTTTTGTTCCAACCTGGCGAAGAAACAGCAGCTGGTGCAAAAACAGTAATTGATAGTGGTGTCTTAAATAATGTAAAAGCATTTTATGGTCAACACATTTGGGCACCATATGATATTGGAGAAGCTGGCACGAAATCAGGACCATTTATGACTGGCGCTCGTATCTTTAACATTGATGTTATTGGCAAAGGTGGTCATGGCTCAATGCTTGAAACTACCAACAATCCTTTGGTTGCAGCAAGTGCTATTGTCTTGGCTTTACAAACCATTACCAGCAATAATGTATCAGCTATGGATTCAGCTGTTGTGTGTGTTGGTGGCATAAATGGTGGTAATCAATTCAATGCGATTTGTGATGATTGTAAGATAATAGGTACAACTAGATTTACATCAAAACAAATGGATGAAACCATGTGTAAGCGAATTGAAGAGATTTCAGAAAACACGGCTAAGGCTTATGGATGCAAAGCTAATGTTGAATATAAAGGATCAATCTCTGCTTTAAGAACTGATGATAAACTTACTGAGGTAGTAACTCGCGCTTTTAAGAAAGTAGTGGGTGAAGATAAGTTTGTTGAATCAGATCTTATTATGGGCAGTGAAGACTTTGCGGAATATTGCGATATCGCGCCTTGTGCATACGGCTTTATTGGTTGCAGAAATGATGCGATTGGTGCAAATAAAGCACATCATAGTTCAGAGTTTATGATTGATGAAGATTGTCTAGATATTGCCGTCGCGGCATATGTAGAGTTTGTTAAAGAATATTTCAATATCTAAAAAATACGACTAGTTGAGCTAGTCGTATTTATTTGGTGTTTGCAAATACAATTTTACTTTCAGCAGTTGATTTGCTTACTTCTTCAATTGGGATATTTGCTTCTTCAGAAATTATCTTCATAACTAATGGCATACAGAATCCACCTTGGCATCTTCCCATTCCTGGGCGAACTCTTCTTTTAATTCCATCAACGGTATATACAGGTAACGGAGATCTTAAGGCATCAATTATTTCACCTTTTGATATTTCTTCGCAACGGCATATGATTTGTCCATAATCTTTATTCTGTTTTATCAGCTCGTTTCTTTCTTCATAGTTTAGTTCTGATAAGACAGGTTTGTACTGGCGTTTTGGATTATAGTTTTTATTATCTTCAACATTGTATCCACAATTTATTAAATAATCATGAGTCCAAGTTGCTAGGTCTTTTCCAATTGCTGGAGCAGCTGTTAAACCAGGAGATTGAATACCTGCTGCCTCAAAGATGTTCTTTGTTTTAATTCCTTGTCTAACGACAAAGTCTTCTTCATATGTTGGCGCTCTTACACCAGTAAAGTAGGCAATGACATCGCTCGCTTTAAAGTTTGGTGCAACTTCTTGTTGAACTTCAACAATATGATTGAAGACTTGACGATTAGTAGAAGTATCTTCTTTATCCATTGTTTCATCTGCATTAGGACCCACCAACATGTTTCCATCTACCGAATGAATTAAGCCTACACCTTTAGAGTGTGATTTAGAATTCTTAATCATTGCTTTAATCTTAGCAATAGGATTATTTGGAATAGTCTTTAATTGTGATGGGCTTAGTGTGAATGGTGTTTTGCCCATACTTGTATTTACCATATGGCCAACTTTTTTGTCAGTTATCATATCGGTGCCAACACGTGGATGAATGGTAAATGTTCTATCGTTTGCCATTTCCGCAATATCATCTGCATATACGCCTGATGCATTAACGACAACTTTTGGATAGATTGTTCCTCTATTAGTTACAACCTCTTTGACAAGATTATCTTCAAGTTTCATTGAAAGAACTGCTGTATTTAAACAAACTTCAGCACCGTTTTCAATTGCGTTTTCAGCTAAAGCGATGGTCATTTTATGAGGACAAGTGATACCGCCAGTGCCCATCCACAATCCGCCAATAGCCCAAGAAGGAACTGATGGTTCGATTTTCAATAAATCTTCACGATTCATCAATTCTAATTTATCAATGCCTTTTTTCTTGCCACCCATCTTGAATATCGCAAGAGCAAGCATTTCTATTTTTGTACGTGCGAAAGTTACTTGGCCTTTTTGTTCAAAAGGGACATGAAGATCTTCAGATAACTTTTTATACATATTGTTACCTTCAACGCAATATTTTAATTTTAATGAACTAGTAGAGAAGTTAAGTCCGACGTGGACAACGCCGCCATTTCTAGATGATTGTCCACTTGCGACATCTGGTCCTTTTTCTACAACCATTATTTTTAGGTTATATTTAGCTAATTCTCTAGCTGTCGCACATCCTGTAACGCCACCTCCAATAATCAAAACATCACATTCTTGTTTGTCATATTTAAGATCATTAATTGAAGGAAGAACTACTTTTTGAGTAAAACCTTTGACTTTAAGTTTGCTTACAACGCCTAAGTATTTTTTCTTATCGACAGCTAGTTCACATGCTTTTACTACTTTAGAATAATCATCAACTTCGCCACTCAAAAAGATGCAATCATCTTTTTCAAATGCTTTAATGTTTGAATCAATCTTTAATAGTTCTTTCTGTAATTTTTCTAGTTTCATTAACAATATTTCTTTATTAAGTTTTTAATCTTGTTTGTTAAGTTTTCTCTTTCGAATTCAATACCCCAGCTTCTTCTAATGATTAATGCTAAGATACGGTATTTATCAATCTCTTCACTTGAGATAGGCATTAATTGTTGGTACAACTTAAAGTATTGTTTTCCAATCATACCTCTTACACCACTATAGAAGACTAGTTGTAATTTGCTTGAACCTGGGAATAGTTCTGCTTCTGAGAACAAGAATTCCATCATCGCAACTTCTACAGCTCTATTTCCTCTAGCTGCAGTCATCCAGTCAATGACTGTACATTCACCATTTCCATCAACTAGTACGTTTCCAGTGTGGAAATCTAGATGAATGATTGTATCGTCTTCTGGTAAAGACATTACATATTTTTTAACTTTATCTTTTTCTTCGTTAGTTAAAACATTTAATGTTTCTTCTTCGAGCATCTCACAAACCATTTCACGCACATCAACTAAATCGTGAGATTTTTTTGAATGTACTCTTTGATGGCATCTTGCCAAATCTTTACCGCCTTTAAAGATATATAAAGGATTCTTTGTAGGCATATCATTTTGTGAAATGCCATCAATATAGTCCATAATGATACCATTACGATTATCTTGCTTTACCATCTCATATACTTTCATTTTGGTGCAGCCTGTTTCGTATGCAACCTTTGTGTTTTTAAATTCTTTCTTTGCGTATTCTTCAGGATAATCTTCAAAGAATAGTTTTAATACTTTGTTTCCTTCGACTTTGAAAGCTTCTGATGATCTTCCTCTAGCAAATTTTTCGTTCATATTTTTATCCTTCCTTTAGCGCGTTTGTGCAAATGATGATATTAGCTCCCGTATTCAAAACATTTTCAATAACTATGTCTCCAATAGCTAAATGTTTATCAATAATTACTTTATTAATTTCTTTAACGATATCTTTCATCAAATCTTTGTTTACAGTCTTATCTGTTTTTACAGGCACAACTGGATATTCCGCAAATGTTGTTCTACATGTACTAGTGATAGTTCTTTGTGGATTGGTCAATTCTTGCTTTGCGAATTCAACACCTCTATTGCAGATATTACCGGTGACGTTCATATTTTCATCGATGCTTAGTTGACATCCATTTGGGCATATTATGCATGTGAGTTTATTCATATGATGTCTACCTCGATTCCTTGTTTGATATCACTTAAATCTAATACCAACTTCTGTGTCTCTGTTTGGTTGATTGTCTTATATGGTCTTTCAAGAATAATTCTTTCATTTTCTTTGACAATAATCTTCGCATCTTTGTAATTATTGTCACTACGTAAATAGAAATTTACTTTAGATAAATCACTGTTCAAATCTAAATATTGAGGAATACAAGTCAAAATTCCTTTTTTATTTTTAACTTCAACCAAGTTTCTTGCTTTATTGTTTTTTACATATTCGCTAGCTGCTTTACCGGCAATAAATCCATTTTCTGATACATAATCAACCAAGTCGTTTACACTTAAACAATTGCCTGCAGAAAAGACACCATCAGTTAATGAATGAAGATTGTTGTCAACATATGCACCTTTAGTTTTATTTGATAGTTTTATATTTATTTTTTCACTTATTTCGTTTTCAGGAATTAAACCAACAGATAGGATTAGTGTGTCACATTCAATGATTTGTTCACTTCCTTCAATAGGAACCATTTTGTCATCAACATCCATTATTTCTATCTTCTCTAAACGATCTTTTCCGAATGTTCTTGTGACGGTTTTTGATAAATATAATGGAATATTAAAATCATTTAGACATTGGGCAATGTTTCTGTTTAGACCACTAGGTTTATTTTTAGCTTCATAGACTCCAAGCACTTCTGCACCTTCTAAAGTTAATCTTCTAGCCAT
>JAGHUL010000016.1 GCA_018064825.1 Candidatus Colivicinus equi | reverse complement strand
CTGTTTCTGAATCTTTTAAAGTTGGAATAGCCGTTAGCTATTTTTAGTATCTTCTTGATTAAAGAGTTTCTTCCTTCGATTGGTCCATTAGATACTCTAGTACCATTAACTTTCGCAAATGAATTAACGATTTCAGCTTTCCAGTTATTAAGCATATCAGCTAATTTAATAAACTCTTCTATATTAGATAATATAAAATCATTAATTATTTCATTTAAATCATTTAAAGAATCAATAGGATTATTATAATCAGTATTATTGAATCTAATATACTCATGATATAGCTCATAAGCATCTTTCAATTCTGAATCAAGATTAAGCATCATATTAAGCATTTCATAATCTGAATATAAAAAGTGGAAATGATGTCTATATTTTGGTTCTTTATATTCGTTAGACAATGGATCTTCAACATAAAGAAGTTCATCTTTATATTTAAGAAGATAATATTCATCAGATTTCTTATCATTTTCAAATCTTTTCATGACTTTCTTTCTAACGTTATCTAAAGCTTCACCAATATGTTTAACTACATGAAATGAATCAACCACAATAAAAGCATTATGAAAATAAACATTTAATAAGTCCCTGTAATTATCATTCATATCGATACATACATATTGAACCCTGTTTCTTTCTTCAACATCTATTTTTCTTAAATATGAAGAAAGCGTTGATTTATCTCGATCTTTTAAAACATCAATAATAGCTCGATTAAAGAAATTAATAATAACTAAAACATATTTCTTCTTTCTTCTTCTAGAAAAATATATTTCATCAAAACACATTACTCTAGTAAACTTATTTCTTTTCATTTGACAATATCTGTCAAAGATCTTGATTATTTCTGTAGTGCTTAAATGAAAATATTCAGCTGCAGCTCTAAAGGGATTATTGTATCTTTTTAAGAATCCAAGAATACTCAACACGGTTTTATCAGATATTCTATTATTTTCACTACAAAAAGGATTATCTTCCATATGGGTTTTATTACATTTAGGACAAATAAATCTTCTTTGATGGTATATAAGAATAGTGTTTTCTAATGTATATATTGAATGATTGATATATTTGGTTTTATATTCTTTAACATTTGTATGATAAGTTCCACAATTTAAGCATCTACATCCTTTATTAGTAACTTTAACTTCAATATAGATAGTTTCATTCTTTTTAAATTCTCTGATGATTTGAATATCTTTTTCGTCAATATTAGCAAATATCATATATTATTAAATTAACCTCCTTTCTATCAATAGTTGGACAACTAAATGATACAAAGAAGGCCTTTTATTATGAAGAAAATACTACACCCACACAATAGATTAACCTGTATACTAAAAATACCCACACAATAGTTTAACCTGTATGGGTAAATCCACGATAGTTTACATTACCGGGTTTTCTTATGTTTGATATATTGGTTTATAATCTTTCAATCAGTAGTATGCATTGGTACAATGAATGTATGTATACCTTCAACATTAAACTAGCTAATTTAAATATACATATATCTACTATATATCGTAATAGTGTAGATTTGTGTAGGAACTATTTGATTGATGATAACTTAAGTGATTTTAATGTTGTAATAAATCAAGATTGTATTGATGAAGAAAGAAGTAATTGTGATTTTGATTATAGCGATGGGTATTTAGAGACTATTGCTTTATATAGACAAATTGGTAATATTCTTCCTATATATAGCGGTTTAATAATGCATGGTGCTTGTATTGAATATAAAAACAAAGGATATATGTTTGTTGCCCCATCTGGTACTGGTAAGACAACACATATTAATCTATGGTTAAAGCATTTAAGAGGTGTTAGGGTTATTAATGGGGATAAGCCTATTATTAGATTAATTGATAATAAGCCTGTTATATTTGGTACCCCGTGGAACGGTAAAGAACGTATGGGTGATAATTGTTCATGCATATTGGATTCGATTATTGTTTTAAATAGGGGTGTTATAGATAAGATAGAAGAGATTGGTACAAACGAATGTATAGATGACCTTATTAATAAAATATATATTCCAAAAGATAAAATGATTGAGTGTTTTGATTTAGTTAATAGTATGTTTAAAGATATTAAATTATATAGATTAGAATGTACAATGAATGATAGCGCGTTTGTTACTAGCTTTGAAGCTCTTACAGGAGGTAAGTATGAAGGTTAAAGAGAATTATATTTCTAAACGTGTATTAGATAATGATATTGTTATGGATATTACTGGTAATAAAAAGAGTTTACTTAAGCTAAACGAAACAGCTGCTTTTATGTTTGATAGATTAAAGAAGGGTATTAGTTTTGATGATTTAGTACATGCTGTAACTGAGAATTATGATATTGATATAGATGATGCTAGTAAAGATATAAATGAATTTGTGAACAAATTAAAAGAATTAGATGTATTAGATGATTAAAGAGAGTAATATTGAGGAAACGTTAATTAGAGAACATTTTATTATTAGTGGTCATAGTGGTAATAGTATGTATCCTTTAATATTGGCTGATGATCAGTTATTAATAATGGAGGTTAATAGACCTATTAGTCTATATGATGTAGTTGCATATAGAGTAAATGATAAATGTGTTCTTCATAGAATAATTGGTGTTAAAGATGATTGTTTTATTATACGTGGTGATAATACTATTAAAGATGAATATGTTGAGAAAAATAGGATTATTGGTTATTTAGATACAATCTATAGAAAAGATAAGGATATTAAAATAACTGATAGATTAAATAGAGAGTATTATTATAGGTCATTAGTAACTTTATATTATAGAAGATTTATTTTTAAATTAAAGAAGGTTATAAAGAAAGTTATTGGGTATGAATAGTGTTGAATTAGATATAGTTACTATATTAAAGGGATATCTTAATAAAGATTATAGTTTTACTATTAATAGTAATCTTAATGATATATACGTATTAGCTAATAAATTATGTATTACACCAATAATAGGCTATACATTAAATAAGAATGATAAATATGTTAGTAATATATTTGATAAGGTATTGTTTAATGCATCATTAAAGCATGAAGTTCAGAAAAATCTAAGAAAAAATATTAAAGACATCTTTGAAGATAACGATATCGATTTTGTGTTTATAAAGGGATTAAGTTTAGCTAAATATTATGATGAACCATATCTAAGATATTCTGGTGATATAGATGTAGTGGTGAAGAAAGATAAATATATATTTGCGAGAGATGTACTGGTTGAAAATGCAAAGTTTTATATGAAATTCTATTTAGATGATGAGATGTTATTAATAAATAACAATGGATATGATGTTGATCTTCATTGTGCGTTTACTAGAATTGATGATGCTAAAGAAGAGTTTTATAAAGATGTTGTTTCAAATAATATTAATCATGAATTAGACAATGAATTATTGTTATTTCATATATGTAACCATTCTGCTAAGCATATGAATGCTGGTTATATTTCTTTACAGTTCTTAATTGATTTATATTATGTTAATAAATTAGAAATGGATAGAGATAAGGTTGAAAGAATGCTTAGGGATGCTGGTTTATGGACATTTTATGAGCGTAGTTTAAAACTGATTGATGTCTTGTTCTTTAATAAGGAAATGGATGAAATATCAAGATTATATGTAGAGTTTTTATTTAATGGTAGTAACGTTATTGGTAGAAGTAATAAGGTTAGAGTTGGTAGAGCAAAGAACAACGATAATAAATTCATCTATCTATGTAAGAGAGCTTTTCCTACATATAAATATATGTCTACGCAATATAGAATATTACTGAAAAAGAAATATTTATTGCCAATATATTACTTTGTTAGGTTTTATGATATTATTTCCACAAACAGAATAAAAGCAGCTAGTGCAGAAGTAAAATACTGTATTACAGATAACGATGAAGGCACTTCTATAACAAGAAAGTTATTTAATAGTTTAGGTATATGAGAGATACAAAAGCATTAATTTGGTTAAATAAAGTAATCAAAGGAAAAAGATGGATTGTTATAGCATTAATGACTGCTCAATCATTAATAGCTTTTTGTAATGTAATAAATGCTTGGTATCTACATAAGATGATTGATGCTGTTAGTATAAAAAATAAAGAAGCACTTATTGCTAACGGGATTATTATTGTTGTAATTACATTAATATCTTTAATTGTAAGTGCTCTTAATAGACATTTATCTGAATATGGTAGGGTACAAACAGAGAACAATTTAAAGACAAAATTGTTTGAAAGATTACTTAATTCTAACTATGCGAATGTAGTTAATTATCATTCGCAAGAGTGGATGAATAAACTGACAAGTGATACTGCTATTGTTGCTAATGGCGTAATCACAATATTACCTAATTTATTTTCGATGTTAGTACAACTGTTTGCAGCAATAACAGTTATGTTTAGAATAATCCCTCAATATTCTATGATATTAGTTCCTACAGGAATAGTGTTAATTATTGTTACATATTTCTGTAGAAAGAAATTAAAACAATTACATACAGACATTCAAGAATCAAATGGTATATTAAAAGCATTCTTATCTGAACATCTAGAGAATTTAATTGTTATTAAAGCATTTAATAAGGAACGTAATACATTAGATTTAGCTAAGAATAAGATGCAAGATTACTCTAAGACTAGAATGAAAAGATCTTATTTTTCTAATGCGGCTAATGTTGGTTATGGTTTATTAATGAGGGGTTCATATGTGCTTTGTTTATTGGTTGGTGCATATTTAATATTTAATGGTTCATTATCTTATGGCTCTTTTATTGCGATGATTCAATTGATTGGACAAATACAAGCGCCATTCGCAAACGTATCTGGAATTATGCCAAGATATTATGCGGCAATGAGCAGCTTAGATAGAATAATGTTGGCAGAAGATTTTGATGAAGATATTAGTGGTACTGATATTAATTATGACTTTTCTAAAATTGTGTTAGAAAACGTATCATTCACATACAAAAGTAAGAACGAAATAGATAGACCAGTAGTGTTTGATAATTTAAGCATTAATATAGCTAATAAAGATTTTATAGGTATAAAAGGAGATTCTGGTTCTGGAAAGTCTACAGCATTAAAGGTATTAATGTGTTTATATCCGGTTGATTCAGGTTGTAGATATATCGTAGATAACAATAATCAAAAACATGAATTAACACCATCAGATAGAAGTTTATTTGCTTATGTACCACAAGGCAATCAATTGATGTCGGGTTCAATTAAAGATGTTGTTACTTTTAATGATGCGGATAGTATTGATATGGATAGATTTATTGAATCATTAAAAATATCATGTGCATATGAGTTTGTAAGCAAACTAGAAGGGGTATATGATTATGTGCTTAAAGAAAGAGGCACAGGACTATCAGAGGGTCAGATTCAACGTCTAGCTATTGCCAGAGCAATATATTCAAATAAACCTATATTACTATTAGATGAAGCAACATCATCATTAGATGAAAAAACCGAAATAGAGTTATTAGAAAATTTAAAGAAGCTTAACAATAGAACGGTTATATTAGTAAGTCATCGTAATACCGCATTAAAGTATTGCGATAAAGTTATTAATTTTAATTAGTTTAAAAATTTAAAAAATTTTATTTTTTATGCAATAAAATCATCTTTTCGTGCGTTAATATAGTGAAAGGAGAAAAAGAATATGCTAATGATTGCTATGACGTCAACAATCAGCAGTGTGTCTGAGATGGAAAAGATTGAGAACTGCATTCTTGATATTAGCCAAAAAGATGGACATGATGCGTTGGAACATTTATATTTCTTAACGAAAGATACAATCTATGGTTATGCACTTTCACTTCTTAAGAATGCACATGATGCGGAAGATGTTCTTCATGATTGCTTCATATCTATTTATCAATCAGCGTATGGATACGTGGCGAGTGGAAAACCCATGGCTTGGATTTTTACTATCACAAGAAATCTGTGTTTAACAAAGTTACGTGCAAGAAGTCGTTTTTCTGACATACCTGAAGAAGACTGGGATAAATATTTACAATCAAACGATCATGTTTCTATCCAAAACAAAATTGTATTAGAGCATTGTATGCGTGACTTAGCAGATGATGAAAGAGAAATATTACTACTTCACGCTTTATCTGGCTTAAAACACCGAGAGATTGCAGAACTTACAAAACGCCCTTTATCCACAATCCTTTCAAAGTATCATCGTGCACTCAAAAAAATGAGAGCAGCGCTTAAGAAGGAGGATAGATAAATGAATAGAAGAAAACTTGAAAATAGAATCAAAGAATCTTATGAAAATATTGCTCCGGATATAACTGAATCTATCCTTTTAGATTGCGACACAAAGAAAGGACAGATTATTGTTATGGAAGAAAAAAAGAAAAGAAAATCATTTATAAAATATGCTATGAGTATGGCGGCAGTGTTTATGTTGGTAATTGGTGGATTTAGTGTTTCAAATGTTTATAAAACCAACAATGCAGTTGAATCAGTTATTATGTTGGATGTAAACCCAAGTATAGAAATACAAGTTAATAAAAGTGAAAAGGTACTTGGAGTAACACCTCTTAACGACGATGCCAAAATCGTTGTGGGAGATATGGATTTTGCAGGAAGTAAATTAGATGTAACTGTTAATGCCTTAATTGGGTCTATGCTAAGGAACGGATATATCAGTGATATTGCGAATTCTATTCTTGTAAGTGTTGATAGCAATGACAAGACTACTGGAGAAAAAATGCAAGCAAAACTTATGTCAGAGATTGACTCAATTTTGGCAGATGGAAATGTTGATGGAGCCGTACTTGGGCAAACGGTTTCAAAAGATAACGATATTCAAAAACTTGCAGAACAATATGGAATAACTATTGGTAAAGCAAAGCTTATCAAACAGATTACAACACAAAATACTTTCTATTCTTTTGAAGATTTGGTTTCTCTATCTATTAATGAATTAAATTTGATTTCTGAATCAGGAAGTACAAAATTAGAAAATATTGACTCTATTGGAACAGCTAGCTCTTCTGCTTATGTTGGAGAAAAGACTGCCAAAGATGCTGCTTATGCACATGCAGACATCAAAGAAGCAGACGTTGTAAAGGTTAAATGCGAGCTTGATTGGGAAGATGGTGCAATGGTTTATGAAGTAGATTTTGATACAAAAGATTTTGAATATGAATATGAAATAGATGCTAAAACTGGCAAAGTTGTTAAGTTTGAAAAAGAAGGAAGTGACGAGGAATATGTTCCATTAAATCCAGCAAACAATCAAACAACATCTAATGAGTATATTAGTAAAGATGCCGCAATAGCCGCAGCTATCAAACACGCAGGAGTATCTAAAGACAGCGTTTATGACTATTCTTGCGAATTAGATCACGAACATGGAATGGTTATTTATGAAATAGAATTCAAAGCGGATGGATATGAATGCGACTATGACATTAATGCATTAACTGGTGATGTTGTTAGATATGAAAGAGAAATAGATGACAATGCTAAACACACTAGCACAAAAAAGAGCACTTCTGAAAAAGCTGATATCAATGAAGAGGAAGCAAAAAGTGCAGTTATTAAACATTCTGGCGTAAAAGAAAACGATATGTATGATTTCTCTTGTAAACTCGACCATGAAGATGGAAATCTCGTATACGAAATTGAATTCAAAGCAAATGGATATGAATACGATTATGAAGTAAATGCTATCGATGGAACGATTATTAAATCAGAAAAAGAATCTGATTAGTAAAACAAAAAGTTTAATTAATATCTAAAAAAATGGGTGAAATATCCATTTCAATAAAACCCTTATCTATTTCCCTACATATAGATGAAAGTCTATTTCTAACCACATTTTTAGTTATTGTTCCTACCCTTAATTAGGGAAATCCTTCAAAGAATTAGTTTTTTAAAAAATATATGTAAGCCTTTTTGTTTTCTTCTGACATAGTTTAATCACTTTATATATCTTCTATATCATTATTTTTTTGCAATAGTGGTATATCTTATAATCTTGTTTAACGTGTTAAAATATAAAGAAAGAAGGAGAACAATTATATGACCAAAGAAAAAATACTTAGTGTTGAAAACGTAGAATTAGATGAAGTATCAGGAGGATTTATACCAGTAAAAGAACCTGATTGTCCTTATTTCCATAGTGGATGTTACTTCATTGACGAGGACCATCATTGCCCAACACCAAATGATCGTAAATATGGCTGTTGCAAAGATTGCAATAGAAGCTATTAAGATTAATTAAAAGTTTTATATTGTCCCAGGCAGAAAACCAGCCAATCTTTAGTCAGCTGGATGAATGCCAAGATAGTTAACCTTGGTTTTCAATATATCTTCTTATTGTTTCTGGACTTGCCTCTCCAATTGAACAGGCAAAGTATCCATCTGACCAGAAGGTATGTTCCTTCTAAAAATATTTAGATAAAAAAAGAGGATTGTATTTCCATAAGATAATGGCACTTTCCTGTTTTAGTTTACGAACTATTTGTATTTGGTAGTTCACCATCTCTTGACACTAATTTTAGTTGTCTACAAATTGTAGACAACTGATATCAAAAATACAGAATAAAAGAATTAAGTTTTTTCTATCCACGATATTATTTGTTACAGTTAGAAAATTAAGATACCTTATAAAACAATGCACTTATTAATGTGCGTTGTTTTTAGAGTATAATGATTATATATGACGATATATGATTTTTTAGATAAACATAATATCCCTTATAAGAACAAAGACTTGATTGAACAAGCTTTTACTCATTCATCTTATGTAAATGAACATAAGGTTTCTTTTGGCGACAATGAGCGTCTTGAATTTATGGGTGATGCGGTTTTACAGATTTATAGTGCTGATCGTTTATACAAGATTAAGCCTGAGTTAAAAGAAGGATTGATGTCTACTAGACGTTCTAATCTTGTTTCGGAGAAGGCTTTAGCTGAGATTGTTAGAGAGTTTAAGCTTAATGATTATCTTTTACTTGGAATAGGTGAAGAGAAGTCTGGTGGTAGAAATCGTGATTCAGTTATTTCTGATATGTTTGAGGCTTTTATTGGTGCTATTTATTTAGATAGTGGTTTTGATGTTGCTTGTAAGCTATTAGATGATTTAATGGCTAAACATATTTCTTCTATAGATGAGTCAACTTTTGATTATAAGACTAAACTTCAAGAATTGGTGCAAGCTGATTCAAGAAAGTCTATTGTATATGAGACTGTATCAGAGTCTGGCCCAAGCAATAGACCAGAGTTTACAGTTGATGTTAAGGTTGATGGATTGCTTTTTGGTAGAGGTAAAGGTCCTAGTAAGAAAGAGGCTCAGAAGATGGCTGCCAAAGATGCTTTAAATAAATTAGCTCAGTTATGAATTTCGATATAAGAAATCTATTAAGTAAATATGATGAAGAAAAGTCAAAGTTTTTTGATGGGTTTAGTATTGTCGATGTTTTATATAACAAGCGTAATGATTATTTAATAATTAAGATAGTTAACGATAGTGTATTACCTTAT
>JAGHUL010000126.1 GCA_018064825.1 Candidatus Colivicinus equi | reverse complement strand
ATAGCTAGTTCAGGATGTTTCCAATCAATTAATCTTCCCGTCCACAAAATACTGGTAACATCATTGTTCTTCTTGTCCGTTAATTCATCTATGTTATATTCAATGCATTCGGGAAAATATCCCCATTTATATGTCTTGCTTTGATACATGTTGAACATCTTAAAGTCATTCGCAACATATCCGCCAGAACATAATAGATATAATGGCTTTTTCTTGTATATACCTCTATATACCATCATGTTTAAGTATTTCTTGATATGCATATACAAAGATAACTTCCTTTTATTTAATCTTTCAGAATATTCAAAAGTTATCTTGTTATTTCTGATTCTATCAATTACATATTTATCTTCTTGGGTATTGCCACCAAAAATGACATAATCAGAAGAGTTAGCTAATTCATAAGCCTTGTTTAATTCGGCTTCCCCTTCATACGTCTTTACTACAAAATCATAATCATTAGATATATTCTTATATCCTAATGCAATTCTTTTCTCTGAAATAGCTTTTTGAGCAACAAAAAAATAATTGTTGTTTGTAAGTCTGACCATCTCTTTAGAGAATGGTAATTGATGATGATTTATGTAATTTGAAAAAAACGTTACTCTAGGCATTCTTATCCTTTTCTATTGATTTTCGACCACAAATTGTAAAAGTAGTCACTAATTATAATATCAAACATATTCCTGTTATCTCATGCCCATAGGAGAATATAAACCAAGATATAGAAAACAAAAGTAATGTTATTAAAGAAATTGTATTTCCAAAGCTTGTTCTGAACTTCCCGAAAATATATAGTAGAACAAATGTTCCAATTACTATGTAATTACATTTATACAAAAAGTTTATTCCAAACAACAGAACACAAATATTTAATATAATGTTCTCAGCTTTTGAATCTGTAAATTTAACCAAATAATTCATACTTATCTATAATAACATTTACTATTGTGATGTGCTTTTTGTTTTTCTATTGGCGGAAGTTTCATATAATCACCGTAGAATGTATTTAACCATTTATCATAATCTCTTGGCACATAAAAATCATGACCTTCGAATTCTTTCTTTATTGGTGAATTATATACTTCTTTTTTTAATGCACCTGTAAATCCATTTGGTGTATTTCTTACTCTAATCACATAATCACTATCTTCATAAGAATACGTTTGAGCGTTTTTTTCTATCATCTTTACAAGATTTTTCGAGCCGATCATTCTAGGTATTATTCTATTTATACATTTGATAGGATTCTTACGATAGAAGATTGGTTGGTTGGATAATCTTAATAATGTTTCTAATTTTTTTGATTTATTATGTATTCTTTCTATTTCGTTTTTATCATTCACAATTCCATCTAGTGGAAATATATCAATATCTATTCCTAAATAATCATATTTTTTGTAATCGATCATTGGCTCAACTTTTATTGTATTTGTATCATATACTTTTGCGTAATAATATCTGCCTTCAGACGGCATTAATAATTCATATTTAGTACTCTTATATAAATTCAAAAACTTATTGTAGTCAGGTCTAGGCATCATGATATCTATATCATCATCCCAAGGAATATAACCTTTATGTCTTATTGCGCCAAGTAATGTGCCACAAGCTAAATAATATGTTATTTCGTTTTGTTCGCAAAAAGAAGCAACATCAATCAAAATGTCTAATGATATTTTTTTTATTTCCTCTAAAGTTAACTCTCGCTTCATCTATTTTCTTTTATATAAACTATATCTTTCGTTTTCAAAAGAAAGATAAAAGTCGCTCTCTATACTCTCTTCTAAGAACTTCGGAATCGTTTCTTTTTCTTTCGAAATAATTAACCATTTAGGCCTATTTATATTATACAAAGAAATAATTTCTTCTCTTAAATCGTCATAACTAAGAAATTGGTCAAGATAATCAAAAAATTTAACGCATGGATACATGTCCGTTCTTAGATATAGTCTTGCTTTTATTCCGTACCCCCAGACTTTGTTTTTATCTTCTTGTGGAATTATCTCTCCGATTTCTAAATCAAGTTTCTCAAGGTTTTCGTAATAATTACTTTGTTTTTCAGATAAGCTATAATCTGCGATTTGCAAAACATTCTTTCCTGACGCTTCAACAACATATATTCCTTGCAGCATCACAAATATTATTGTTGCAATAACTATTACCTTGTTTTTATATAACTTTTCAGTTAGATCAAAATATTTTAAACAAAGATATATTCCGTATGATACGTTTGGAATTGCCAATACAAAATAATGCGTAAAACTAAAGCCAAGAAAAGTCGCAATAAATGTCGCAATAAAACCTATACATGCAAAAACGAATTCTTTTGTTTTCATTTTGTTTATTAATATCAGATATAAAACAGGCAAAAAAGCAGGCAATATAAACAAAATATTTTTTAATGTAAAGTATGTTGAAATTCTGTATCCTAATGAACTATTCATTGAATACTTGTACGCAAAGACAAACACATACTTTAACATATACTCTAGCCCATTAACGGAAATAAAATAAATAATTATTGGTATAAAAGATAATATCAATCCTGATACAAAGCAAACAATATTTTGTGTTAGATTTTTATATTCTTTTTTATATATCAACAATATAGTGATAGTTAAAACTACAGCGCAAAGAAATGCCGCATTAGTTATTCTCGACAAAGCAAGGACGCCTAATGAAAAGCCATAAATTAATGCATATTTAGGATTATGATAATAACCTTCATCGTTATACAAATCTAACGATTTAATGAATAGCAACAAAGATAAGAACAGATGAGGTAATGCATACTCTTCTGTCATATTGCCATCTCTAAAAGTTACAATTAGTAACCAAGCTAATGGTATTTGAAAAATAATTCTTTTTTTGAACTCAAGATTTGGCCTTGCTTTCAATATTATCTTATCCACTATAAACATAGAAATAGATAAATTAATAATCTGAATGATAAAAGCGCCATATCTTCCTTCACATATTATTTGGCCTAATTCTTGTGTAAAAAAGAAATATGGACCTTTATGATCAAATACATCTACGTAAGGAATCATCCCGTTCTTCATTGCTTTACCGAAAAACATAAAGAACGCAGAATCGGAACCATAATAATGCTTTGTCAACGGGCTAGTTCCGTTTGAAAACACAAGCAAAAATAAAAAAGCTAATACTACTAGTATTAGATAATTTATTACTTCATTATTAGCTTTTTTAGTATTAGTCATTAATTTTTTAATTCTTTCTTAAAATATTTGATTGTCCTCTTTAGGCCTTCTTCAAGATTTATAGTAGGTTCCCAATCTAGTTCTTTCTTAGCCAAGTCTATTACTGGTTTTCTTTGTGTTGGGTCATCTTGTGGAAGAGGTTTAAAGACTATCTTTGATGACGAATTTGTAAGTTTTATTACTTTCTCTGCTAGTTCGAGCATAGTGAATTCTCCTGGATTTCCTAGATTTACTGGACCAGTAAAATCGACTCTAGAATTCATCATTCTTATTAACGCATCTACCAAATCATCAACATAGCAGAACGATCTAGTTTGTTTGCCATCGCCATAGATAGTGATATCTTCACCTTTTAATGCTTGAACGATAAAGTTAGATACAACTCTACCATCATCACCTCTCATATTAGGACCATAAGTATTAAAAATACGAACAACTTTAATATTTACGCCATGTTGTCTATGATAATCAAAGAATAATGTTTCAGCAGCACGTTTTCCCTCATCATAACAAGATCTAATTCCATCAGGATTTACATGTCCCCAATATGATTCTGGTTGAGGATGAACTTCTGGATCGCCATATACTTCTGAAGTAGAAGCTTGAAGTACTCTAGCATTACATCTTTTAGCTAAACCCAAAACATTTAAAGCACCAATAAACGACGTCTTGATAGTTTTTATTGGGTCATATTGATAATGAATTGGAGAAGCTGGACAAGCTAAATTATATATTTGATCACATTCAACATTAATATCTTCTAAAACATCTTTTCTAATGAATTCGAAATAAGGGTTGTTTAATAAATGTCTAATATTGTCTTTTTGACCAGTGAAAAGGTTATCCATACAGATAACTTCATAACCATCATTCAATAATCTTTCACATAGATGTGAGCCAATAAAACCTGCTCCGCCTGTAACTAATACTCTTGTACGCTTTTCCATGTTGTATCTCCAATAATAATTTCTTCTTTTATTGTACCATTTTAGTTTAAAAATAAGCTTTGGCAATTATTTAGCAACTTACTACTTAACTAATGAACGAATATATAATCTTTGACTAAGGTTATGTATTTTGTTGTAGATAGGTTTTGGAAGGAATTCTAAAAATTTCTCAATTTTAAATAGCATGGATGGTTCAAATGACGTTTTATAATTTGGCCATGCACTGATTTTTATGTATTTTTCAAATTCGTCTTTTATTGGCGAAAAATTGTTTTCTTGCCATGGACGCCCGAATACTCCTCCTAAGCAATGATAGAATATGGTGTTATCTTTTGCGCCTTCAATTTCTTGCTCTTTATAGAATGGTTTTTTGTTTAACGAATACATCTCAAACGAATTATGTACTCCATAGTAATCGTAACCAGCAAAATAACAATATTTAGGATCTATTTTTTGGATTTCATTTTGTAGACTTATAGCTAAAATATCCTGATCACACATTAATGGCTTATATTTCATATTCTTAATATAATCGTTTATTTTTGTGATGCACTTGTTTTCTTTATATTTGTTAACATCGATAAAAAGTGCTCCCGTATTATAAAAGTAATAGCTGGGGTCGATGTGTGCAACTTTGTTATAATCGGCATGTGCACAATCTACTACTGCACCTACACACTTATTTGGTTCTAATTCAGGATTAGTTATTTCTGATACACATATTACGTCAGAATCCAAATACCAAGCATAATCTAAATCAAGATCTTCGCACGCGTATAATTTCCAATATACATAATATGAGTTACTTCCCCACTTATCGAGATTCTTGCTTTCTAGTAAAGCATCATATCTTTTTGCATTAACATATTTTATTTTGATGTTTTCGTTATTTTTATAGAAATCAATTAATTTGATAAAATTATCGTCTTTCTCGCTTTCCGTAGCAATATAAAAGCATATTTCACAATGTGGATTGTTTTTTATTACTGAGGCCATAGATATACTTGTCAATGGCAAAAACACATTATCGCAAGTATATATAATATTTAGTTTTTTTATCATTATTTCAATCTAGTGGCAACGCTTAATACGTCGCTATCATATATGTTGGGTTTGTCGTTTCCTTTAATCATTTCGTCAACAAAACAGTATAATCTTTCTGCAGCTGATTTTGGAGACCATGGACCTGTCATTGTTTCATATGCATTTTTTTGAATTATCTTCATTTCACATTTGCTGTCCAATAGTCTTTTGGTATTTTCAAAAACTAAATCAGCGTCATCGTTTTTATATATTATTCCGTTGCTTTCGTCTTCTTTTATCAAAAAAGGAGTAGCGCCTGCAGTATAACTCGATACACAAGCACATGCAGAGTTCATAGCTTCATTTAATACAACACCCCATCCTTCGCCTCTATCAGAGGTAAACAAATAAATTTGCGATTCTTCCATATGGCTTCTAACTTTATCTGGAGGCATACTGCCAAGCATGTTTACATATTTTTCTAAATTATATTCCTTAACCATGGCTTTCAATTTACTTTCCATAGGTCCGATTCCGATAATATCCAGCGTGAATTCATATCCCTCTTCTTTTAATCTTTTTGCTGTATATATTGCATATTCAGGATGCTTCCATTTTATTAATCTACCAACCCACAACAAAGAATTACTTTTTTTGTTATCAATTAATTTTTCTACATCATATTTTATTGCTTCAGAGAAATAGCCCCACTTATAAGTTCTGTTTTCAAATAGTCCAAATATTCTATTGTAATCATCAGCGCAATATGCGCTTACACACAATAGAGGAACTTGATCATATAGGCTTCCATATTTAGTCCAATATTTTAAATATCTTAATATTGTTCCGACGATATTTGTTGACTTAAAAAGTCTTTCACTACTATACAATGTCAATTTTCCTGCTTTTAATCTCTCACGCATGTGGCTTTCGTATTTGTAGTAACCACCCACTACAACGTCAACGTCCATTATAATTTTCTTAGCAAGTTCTTTGTCTTCGTATGCTTTTATAACATATTCATTGTTATCGTAATCATAAAAACCTAGTTTTGCTCTATCTTTAGGAAGCTTCGTGTCAGCAACAAAATAGAACTTTTTGAATACCTTATTAAGTTCCTCTCCTAACGCTAATGTATAGTGGTCTAAAAAGCACGATGTAAATGCGATTGTGTATTCTTTCATTTTTTATTCAGTTCTTTAATATATTCATCAAAATCTCTTATATATTCACTTCCATCATAGTGAGTATTTGCCAAAACAAGTAGTACTGAATCCTTAGAAAAATCGTACATATCTTTCCATACCATTCTAGGGATGTATACTCCCATCATAGGCTTATTTAACTCGACTATAAATTCCTCTTTCCCATCCGTGATTCTAACCTTGCTCTTACCAGCAACATTAATTAAAACGAATTCAGATTCTCTATTTGCGTGTTGGCCTCTAATTATTGTGCTATCTGAATCATAAATATAAAAGATTCTTTTAATATCAAAAGGGATTGTTTCATTTCCTTCGACAACAACCAGTTTTCCTCTTTCATCACCCAAATCTTTGAAATTAATTATTGGACATCTATCTTTTAAGTTCATATTACCCTTTGAAACTATTAAGCTTCTCTATTACGTAGTCTTGTTCTTCTTTTGTTATTCCGTTATACATTGGTATGCTTATCACTTCATTAGCGTATCTTTCAGCTATAGGAAAATCTCCAACTTTGTATCCTAAATGTTTGTATGCTTTTGATAAATGTGGTGGAATTGGATAATGAATAATAGTACCTATATCATTTTCTTTTAAATATTCTATCAACTTATCTCTTTTGTTATCTTTAACATGAATAACATATTGATGCCATGTATTATATGAATTTGGTCTAGTTTTTAATGGCGTTATCAACTCATTATTTATTTCTTCATTATATTTATTTGCAATTACGTTTCGTTCCTCGTTCAATTCATCAAGATGAGTTAGCTTTACTCTTAATAATCCTGCTTGTAGTTCATCTAGACGAGAATTCATTCCAACTTCTTCGAATTCATAATGAACCTTGCTTCCGTAGTTTCTTAAACACTTAGCATGCTCCGCATACTCTAATGAATTTGTGGTAATTGCACCGCCATCGCCAAATGCTCCTAGTCCTTTTGTTGGATAAAAGCTAAAACAACCAATATCTCCAATAGCTCCACATGTTTGATCTTTCCATTTTGTTCCATGAGATTGGGCACAGTCTTCGACTACTTTTAGATTATGAGCTTTCGCTATACCCATAATTTTGTCCATATCACAAGGTTGGCCAAATAAATGAACTGTCAATATTGCCTTTGTTTTTGATGTTATTTTTTCTTCTATTTTATTTGCGTCAATATTATCGTATTCATCTGGTTCTACAAAAATAGGTACTCCTCCATTTTTTGTTATACCCATTACACAAGCTATATATGCGTTTGATGCAACGATTACTTCGTCACCATTCTCAATCCCGATAATTCTGAATGCCAATTCCAAAGCATCAAGTCCACTTGCCACTCCTACACAGTAGTTGGTTCCGATATATTTTGCGAATTCTTCCTCAAAGCTTTTTACTTCGTTTCCTAACACGTACCACCCAGAATTTAAAACCTCTACTGCTTTGTTGTTAAATTCATCCTTATAAATATCGTGTTGTCTTTTTAAATTGTTTGGTAATATTTTCATGTTTTCTCCTTAGTTGTTGAACTTAATCACTATAACATCTTCAATTATTTTAATCGATCCTTCATTTGGATAAGCGGGCATTTTTTTCACTTCATCCATTTGTTCAAAAAACTCTTTATCGGCTTTTTTTGGATAAAATCCTATTTGCCTTTCCATGATTCCTCTAAAATTATAATCTTCCAATAATGTGCTCATATGATATGGATGAATATATATGCTGTCTATCTCTTCGGTTTGAGGGATTGATGAGTCGTGTTTTGGAAATTCGTTAATATAGACTATCTTCATTCCATCACGGTATCCATCCAAACTTTTTATTTGAGTAACAATTGTAGTAATATAGCTATTAATTTGTCTTTGCAGTATATCCGCTTTTAGGTAACAGTCATTATCAAATTTAGTATACAACATACAAAAAACGCTCAAAACAACGCAACACACTACGTATATTGCTTTATTAACAATTTGCTTATTTATTTCAAGGTGATTAATTAAAAAAATAGCGAAAATAAATATAGATATCTGACCGTACATCATTATTGAGTATACAAACTCCGTATCACACATTAAAAATACAAAGTTGTTAGCTAAAGGTAAAAACGCAAACAAAATTATTAATTCCAATACCTTTATCTTGTTTTTATTAAATTCATAAACACAATATATGACCATTACAGCAAGCAAAATGAATATAAGGATCTTATAAAATTTCATTAAAGAAAAGACATACATATTTCTAGATATATTATCAGTAGGGAAAAAGAATTCTTTATATGTCAAAATAACACGATTAATATATTCTGAAACAGGAACATTGCCTAGATTATTAATGTTTTTATATTCGCTCATTGAAATATTCAGAATTTTTATAACAACATTATTAATAGCGAAGTATGATACCAACATTCCAATACATACAGAAACATTACCAAGGGAATTTATAAGAAAATCCTTAATAGTATATTTTTGTTCAAATGTCTCCTTAATTGTCATAATAAGAATTAAACCTACAAAAAAATGCATATTTGCTTGGTATGTTCCTGCGCCACAAGACAACAAAATTATAGAAATAATCCAAGAATACCACTTTTTATTATTAAAATATACGTATATTCCTATTACTCCTAAAAGAATCCCGATGTAATAGTACGGTGCTGTAAACATATAACCCAGCGCACTAGTTACTGCAGGAAAAACAATCATCAATCCATTTAGAATAATCAACGACAAAGGTTTATCTATATTGTACAGTATAGACAATATGTAAGAAGAAATGCCTATACATAATATCGTTAGAGCGCCATTTAACAAGGGGGTGGTATATAATAGCGAACCAGAAAAATATATTGTTAGCCAGTTCATAAAACCTAAAAACCACCTACCTAATTCAAAAGTTGCGCCTATATTAAATAAGTTTGCATTATCAAAAAAAGAATACAAATTAAACATCACTGATCCGTGAGCTAATAATCCCCAAACAATCGTACTGATTACGATTATCTTAATTCTTCTTTTGTCCTGTAGTAAATTATGATAAATATTACTCATTTTATTTTGATTATATCTTTCTTGTTTGATTCGTTCACAATAAAGTGTGGCCTCTTTTTGGCTTCCATATATGTTTTACCAATATATTGGCCCATTATTCCTAAGCAAAATAATTGAATGCCTCCGATAAAAATAATAACGCACATGGTTGAAGCCCAACCATCAACCGGATCGCCAAATATTGCTTTTCTAATTATTATGAAAACTAAAGCAAAGAAAGAGACGACAGTCATAAACATTCCTAAAAACGACGCTATATCTAAAGGAACATTTGAAAAATTGATGATGCCATCAATAGCGTATTTACATAATCCAAAGAAACTCCATTTTGTACTACCAGCAACTCTTTCTACGTTTTCAAAAGGAAACCAATACGTTTTAAAGCCGACCCAACCAAAAATACCTTTTGAAAACCTATTGTATTCGGACATTGATATTATCGAATCTACCATCGGACGTTTCATTAATCTAAAATCTCTAGCGCCATCAACAATGTCTGCATCTGATATTTTATTAATAATCTTATAGAACTTTCTTGCAAACCATGATCTAACTTTTGATTCGCCTGTTCTCGTTATTCTTCTAGTAGCAACAGAATCAAAATCTTCGTTTTTTAGT
Organism: Candidatus Colivicinus equi; assembly: GCA_018064825.1. Classification (GTDB taxonomy): domain Bacteria; phylum Bacillota_I; class Bacilli_A; order Erysipelotrichales; family Erysipelotrichaceae; genus Colivicinus; species Colivicinus equi. The sequence goes on along the minus strand of JAGHUL010000126.1, from coordinate 12,130 downwards.
TTTTCTAACATCTTTGGTAGCAACGATGGTGGGTCCTGCATGTCGGCATCCATAAAACCAACATAATCACCTTTAGCGTTACATATGCCAGCATACATTGCTGCCTCTTTACCAAAGTTCCTTGAAAAAGACAAATAAGTAATATGTTTATCCTCTTTTGCCAAATTTTCAATAATTTCTAATGTTTTGTCTTTTGAACCGTCATTTACGAGAATTAGTTCATAATCTTCTTCCAACGTTTTAAATATCTTTGTTGCCTCACCATAAAAGATAGGAAGGGCTTCCTCCTCGTTATAACACGGAACAACAATTGATAGTGTCTTTTTTTCTTCTTTCATCTTATATTCAAATTATAGCAAATATTTATTCTCAGCATATCATTGCTTATTTAAAAGCCTGTTCGTTTGTTTTTAGTATATTGATTCGTGTGGCCATTTACTTTTTTAAGTTTTTATATTCGATTTAACCCGCAAACAATAGTTATATTGCTTTTTATAAATATCTTTTTTATTTAATGCTTATCATCAAAAGCATGTTCTGTCAACAGCATTTTTACATTTGATATTGGCTGATTAATGGATAGTAAATCGCACGTTATATGCATATCAATTTGTGCAAAATTCTTCTATATACTTATCCATATATCCTAATCTGCTAATAACGTAGTCTTTAAAAACGGTCAATCCATCTTTACATTGTGCGCTATCTGGCCATTTCTGAACATCTCTTAAATACGCACCCGAACAGAAAATATCTTTTTCGCACTCATTTAGAATATTCATAATGTTTTGGTTAGACCATTCGTTTTGACGAAGATTGCTATATTTATTTTCGATTAATTGTTTCACATCGTTTTTACCTAGATTCAACAAAAAGAATAAAGGATTAATATACATTATTGAATTAAAATCTGCAGGGAATATATAATTCTCTCCATCTTTTCCGTTCCCCCACGTTCTGTCCATATCCCAAGGAGCATATAAAATTTTTATCCCACTATCATATTTTTTGGAAATCAAATATATATTATGTAAATACAAATCATCATTCCCCATGATAGAAACGTTATCAACCCCTTGAATAAGATTGTAGAACATGAAAATATCAATACTATTATCAATGTCAATTCTGTTGATGATTTCATCAGCGTTTCGAGACTTTGTCAATGTATAATAAAAATCTTTTAATGGGTACCACGCATTTGCGTTGTGTTGATTCGTTTTTAATGTGTACCCATAATTGTTGTCTACTAGCCAATCAACCTCTGTTTCCCTAATTGTAAAATCAGATTTTTTATAAAAATTTTCATAAGGATACTTTGGAGAATCAGGATCAAGATCTAATTCAAAAACGGTTTCATCCATTGGATAAGTTATTGCATATAATCCCCAATACTTACCGTTTAAGAATAATTCAAAGTATTTATAGTATTGTCCTACTTTGATATTAAACATATTGTCATCAGCGCATGATTCATACCATAGGTTAGTAGAGAAAACGTTTCTTATACGTTCTGGATCGTTGTATCCAGGATACAAGATGTATTCTCTTCCAACAGGAAAATCCATTATTTGAATATCTGATTGTTCAACATTTCTTTCTTCTCTGAGCTTAATCTTAAAACTCTTTTTTGGATATCTAGTTGATGTTGAGCCTCTAATTTCTATCTCTCCTTTTAAATCAGTAAAAGAATTGCCGTTATTATCAAACATAATCATATGCATATCTTGATATGTTTCACCAATTTCTTCCATCGCAATGTTAACATTAACATTCATTAGTGGCAATGTTGTACAGGTTAGTTTAGAGATAGTGTATTGATTATTGTTATATATAAGAATATCTATGTCTTGATTGTAATGAATTAAATCATCAGTAATCTTATTATCTTTGATAGCGATATTGTATAGTAAACCATTCCATTCAATAGTTGGATTATATGCAGTAGTAGAATCTTTAACTAACGAATAATAGAATCTATTATCTTCTTCATCAAAGAATAGCTCATTGCCATCGAATACTAGTTCTTTAAGTAATGGTGTGGAAGATTGTTTCTTATCTTTAATGATTTCATTAAACTTGTCTTCTGATATGCATAATGAAGAAAAAGATTCTTTCTGTTTCTTATAATTACCTATTATTAGGCATAAAGAAACTAGAAGAATCATTGATAGACATAATGTGATAATTGTATATGTCTTTTTCTTCACTTGAGCTCCTACATAATATCTTCGTTATCGTATTCAATCAAAGAGAATTGTTTTATATAATCTAATTCATTAATAACTGAGGTAATAGAACTAGGTGTCTTAGTATCTACTTCATAGACATAGTCAACACCATTAGATGTATAGTTTCTTGATTTAAGTCTATATGATTTACTGTTTTCTACTATTAGTTTAGTTATTTCTTCTTCTTTATCTTCTTTAGCATTTATTACTAATACATAAGGATTTCTAAATAACTTGCCACTAGTAAGATTAATAACTAATAGTATGATAGTAACTACTATAGAAGTTAATATACATAATTCATATAATTGACAGCCACAAGCTATGCCTACAAATATTGACCATAAGATATACATCATATCTACAGGATCCTTAACAGCTGTTCTATATCTGATAATAGCTAAAGCACCAATAGTGCCTAGAGTAATTACTAGATTAGATTGTAAAGCCATTACAATTGCGCCAATAAAGAAAGGAATAATCATTATTGAAATATGGAATGACTTATTATACATAGATTTATGTGATACTAGTCTATATACTACAAACTCATATAAAGACATAATAGTAACCATAAATAACATAGCTAGTATTTCACCTACACTACCTACATCATGTCCAATACTTGATATTAATGCATTAATGAAATCGTTAATCATAGGGTTAGTTCCTTTCTAATAGAGATCTACTTAGATAATATTTACTGAAGGTATGTTGTTGTAGATCTTTAATGTGTGTTGCTTGTTTTATATAACTTGGTAATATATCATTAAACTTTACTTCTAAGATATGTCTATCTTTTGGAAGAAGTGGCGTTCTTGTATATCCACCAGTTATAAATTTGTTTAATTCTAATGAAGCACTTATATTTCTATCAAAGGTAATTCTTACGTTTGTTATAGGTTCTACATAAGCTGTTCTTTCATAATCAATAATAACTTTAGGTCTAAATCTTCTTGTCATTACTTCAATACAGAATTCTTTTAATAGCTTGTTATCTGTATTCCATAACACTTGAGATATGTTGTTATTAATTATGTCGTAATATTGTTCTAGTGTTAACTTACAACTTCGCTTTTTACATAAACTATTAAGTTTTTCTTTTTTTTCTAATGTAATATATGATAAATCATCATCATAATACCTAATGCGCCATTTATACCTTTTTCCTAATCCTGCATCATTGTCAAATTTGCAAGAATTAGTATAATCATCAAAGTATAAACTATGTATTAAATATTTATTAAGTATTCCAGTATGTTCATCCAATCTTAAAACCTTATCAAGTTTATTTTCTATTATCTTGATACTAGGCTCATTTAAGTAGTATTTCCATTCGTTCCGATACAAACTCATTACTATAATATTCTATCACCTAATCGTCGTTCGATTTTGGAATAAAGTCCTCAAACAAATAAAGAACACGTGGTTTATTCCGTAATTATATTTTGTTAAGTTATTAGAAAAATACCCTGAAGAAAATTCGTTATCATTTTATTAAATGCAATTATTATTTATAGTGGCACTATTTAACGATTACTTAATTTCAACGTTATGTTTCCAATTATTAACATCAAAAATATTATCGTGTATAGAAAGCCACTCGTTCTCTATAAAGGAATTACCACAGTTTTCACTTATGTGAACATTTGTTTTTAATAAAAATAAGTTTTCTGTATTTTCTTTATAATCACAATTAATCATTTTGTTTGTATACGGATTGGTTGGATTTTTGATTATCTTATAAGTTGCTAAATATGGTGTATCTGCATTTGTCATAAAGGTATCATCGATTAAAAAATTGTTAGAATCAAAATCTTTTACTAGCAATAATGCTTGCATTTCCATTGTGTCGTTATTTTTAAATTCCTCTTTATTTAGTGCTCTTCCGTGATCTGAAACTATTATTATTCTAGTATTGTCAAACACGTCGTTGTCTCTTAAATAATCAAACCATTCAGATAGTTTGATTATCGCCGACATATTAGAATGATAAAATCTCATCTGATATTCATTGTCCAATTCCATTGATTCCCCGAACAAAGATTTTCTAATTTTGTGCTTATAATCATAATCAGTGTTATCAATCTTATCTGACGGTGTATAAGAAGGCTCTTCCAACAATGCTGCTGTATGGGGCAATTCATTATCTATCATTATAAAGGATCCACAATTAGTGTTAGTTACATCGGTAATCTCGAGTAAATTATCTAGTACTAAATAATTTTTGATAAAATTCGAAGAATAGCCTCTTGCTTTGGATATACCATCTATTTCCTGAATTGAAAGGTGCGTACTTTCTTCGACGCTGTTATATTTTCCGCCGTTGTATATAATTGGCTGAATAATAACGGGACTTATTTTAAAAATACTGTAGCAAAATAGATTTCTATTTAATATAACGTCTAGGTTTTCACCTGTATCATAGTGTTCGTTTTTGAACACTCCGTTCGTAGTCAGGTATGCATGAACACCTTCGCATTCGTCATATATAGATAAATCTGGAACTTCTTTGTAGCCCGCATATGGCGGGTTAAATACGGAAACATTATAACCGTTATTGCTAAAAATTGCAGGCATAACTTTTAACGCTTCGTTATGCTTTGATGCCAAGGACTCGTTTGATCTTTTTTTCATTTCAAGAGGAGTATATTCGTATCCACCAAATAGTCCAGGGGTTCCGGCATTAGTAGATCCTCCAAACGTTACCGTGTTTGGATAATATGTAAAACCAGAAAAGGAATATAAAAGTTCTGGTTTTTCACATAATATATACGGAATAAAGTTGCTGACGGCGGCATCTAGCATAAATACTATTACATTTTTTTTATTTTTAGATAAAGTAATTTTAGGATAATTTGATAAAGAATACTTTAGGTTAGACAAAGATACAGAAATAATATTTATTGATTTATAAATATTAAAAGAGGAAATAAACAACATAGAAATAAGCATAAATGAAAAAATTAATTTGATTAGCGACTTATAACGAACAACAATTAATAGCATAATAATAAACGTCATAGAAACAACGACCAAATTAATAACATTTTCATCCAGACTATAAGAAACTATTTCATCATACTTTAACAAATTGGATAACATTCCCAAATCCGTTCCAAAGAACATATAGTCTACTATAGCTATGATACAGATAGAGAAGATAATAGGACATATTATTTTCTTGATTTTCTTATCTAATAAAGCATAGTAAACATTAAACCAGATAATGAAAGTACCTAATGATAAACAGAAACAATTCAATATATACCACAACGGATTTTTTAGTGTGTTGGTGTCTATGAACTCTGATGGTGATGATCCTATTAGTGTAGTTGGTATTAATAATCCTGTTAATACACATAAGAATAAACAACTAAGATAAAAGATCTTATTATCTACTATTATTTCTTTGTCTTGTTTTATTACTTTCTTCTTGTTTAATAGATAGAAGAATATAGGCAATTGTAATAACAATAAACCTATACATACTCCAATAGTTTGCATTAATGTAGCTAATGGATGAATAAATACTATAAAGATAATACCTAGTATAGAGATAATTGAACACAAGATACTTACTATTAGATTACAGTTATCTAGTTTAATTAATATATTCTTTACTAATGAGAATAGATTATTTAGAGTCCAATACATTACTAGACCAGATGGTGAATTATATAGTAAGACTAAGAATATTAATGCCATACCATATAATTGAATCTTAGCTTTTAATGAATCACCTTTAGTATAGATAGAACTAGAGATGATATTAATAATAGTCATTAATATAGGTAATAGATTAATACCATTTAATAGACCATCAGGTTGTTTTAGATTATCTATGATAAAGAAAGAAGCTCCTTCTAGAATAGATAGATTAGATAAATAATTATAAGCTGCTATAAAGAAAGGTATCTCTAGTAATAGAGGTAATAAGCCTTTTAATGAATAGTATGGCTTGTAGTTATTTTGTCTATAGTAGGTTTGGATAAGCATATACTGCTCATCACCCTTAAAGTGTTTCTTAATATGATTTACACCAGGCTTTAGTTTATTCTCTATATACTTTTCTTCTTCTTGTATCTTATCTGCTCTATTGTATAGAGGAAGTAATAAGACATTAATAAAGATACTTAAAGCTACTATAGATAAACCGGGATTAGATGTAACATAGTAAAACAATGTATAAACTACATCATACAATAACTCTAAGGGACCTATGAAGATTGAATATAAAATATCTAATAATGTCATTTAGTTAGTTCTTCTTCTTTGTTTTCTAAGTAGTCTACTATTTCTTTTGCGGAACTTCTGATATTGAACCACGCCTCGTTTCTTATTTTGTTTCTTCCTAATTGATATTTATTGTCATTTAGACAATTATCTATTATTGATTTAATTTCAAATAGATTGTCTTCTTTTAATTGTTCGCCTAGTTCAGGTAAAGCCTTAAATGTCCACAAGCCTTCTTTCAACCAATATGCATCATATATTGAATAATCAAATGATGTGTCCGCATATATAACAGGTTTGTCAAACACCAAAGAGAAGTCAAAGATTACACCAGAGAAATCTGATATTAAAATATCAGCTTTATTTAATATATCAAAATTATCATTATCTTTATTCCATTCGATATTTGGATATTTCTTCATCAAGTTATCCAGCATGTCTTTTTCTGAAGTATATGATTGAGGGTGCGGTCTAACAACTATTTGATAACCAGTTTCTTTTAAACTATCAATGATTTTAGAACCATATTTATTTAAAATTGAACTTGGACCCCAAGAAGGAGCTAATAACACTACTGGAATATCATTATTTACCTTAGGAACGCTGTCTAGCCTTTTCTTCATTTCATCAAAATAAGTCAAGCCAACTGCTTTCATATCTTTTGGAGGTAAATTTCTTAGTTCTTCTAATTTTCTTACTTGTTCTATTTGAAATTCATTAGATGTTAATATTGCATCGTAATAATCGATGCCAAACATTCTATATGTTGTAATATCGTTAGCCATATGAGGAATATGAACATAATATTTTACGTTCTTAGAACGTTTCCATTGATAAACATCTAATGAAGGAGTCGTAGATAAAACGATATTAGCTTTTAACATATTTAATTTCGCAAATGCTGAATTTGATTCACCAATACATTCTGGTTTTATATGCTTATATTCTTGGTTAAATACAGGATCATCTTTTGATGAAGTATAGTATGTTACATCAATATTTCTTTTTTCAAATTCGTCACAAATTGATTTGAATGAATTCCAATATCTTTTTGATTCTGCATATATTACATATGGCAATACATCGTCATTTATTTTTGTTTTGTCTTTACTAAATGAATAACGTAACTTTATTAGTAATCCTCTAAATGCATAGATACCTGCGCTTATTAAACCAATAAGCACAGTAAAAAGCATACTTCCTGTTCCAGGATCTATATATGCTTTAGTAATTGGAACAAAACTATTAATATCTATCATGCTTGCTACTTAATTATAATACTTTATAGATACTGTCTATCTCTTGAAGTTCTTTAAATGAATCTATTTCTACTATATCCCCCTCATTACAAGGTTTGATATGCACCTTATAATGATCTTTTTTATAAACTAGCGGAACTTGTTCCCAATACTTTTCTTTTCCACCAGGCATATTGTATACGTCTTCAATATCTTTAGATAATTTTTTACCATCTTCTTTGTCATAATATGATATTCCATACATGTGATAACAATTGGTTCCGCCCACTTTTTCTTCAACTATCACATCTTTTTTTACAGTAAAGCACCAGTCATCGGTTCTATTGACATATTTACCTAAAAAGCAAGAATGATACTCGTATTTCTGAATGATATCTGGGTTATATAACACCAAATCAGATTCTAAAACATAGGCATTTTCAAAATAGTCTTTTACCATTAATGCTGAAGAAATATTGTTTGCATCATTATACAAGTCGTTTTGTACTAATTTAATATCTGGATATTTGTTCTTTAATACTTCAAAGTATTCACCAAGATATCCTACAACAACTATCTTTTCTTTTATTTCGGCTTTATCAACGGCTTCTAATAGATATTCAATCATTGATTTGCCATGAACTTTTATCAATGGCTTTGGTGTGTTGAAGGTTAAAGGAATCATTCTTGACCCAAATCCAGCGGCTAAAAAAACAGCTCTTTTAACGCGATATGGTTCAAGCGCCTTTAAGCCTTGAACAGTTAAAATTAATGATTCATCATATTTAACATAGTTCTTCTTGTCTAAAGAAGATACAACGCTGTTGATAGTTCCTAATGACAAATCCAGAGCTTTAGCTAAATCTCTTTGTGTTAATTTAACACTATTATTTTTTTCTAAATATCTTAATACATTGAACTCATTAATCGATAACTTCATCGTTTTGCCCTCTCGTAATTTTGTTATTTTGTAATAAATAGACAATAAATTTAACTAGTAGATTCACAACTAAAATAACTAATGAAATGATAGCTGTTTCTTCCATCATCAAACTGTTTTCATATCTATTAATTAGTAATTGAATTGGCATTGTTGATGACGTATATAAGAACGCTACAGCACTTATAGTCATCATAGAATTCACAAACATATAACTAAACATCTCTAATATTGTGTTTTTAGTTATAGGAATTAATACTTTAAATAATATTTTAATTGACGTGATTGAATATGTAATACCTAAATCTTCGTATGTTTTATTCACTTTATTTAGTGCATTATATGCCATCATATAAGGCGAACTTGAAAAGTGAACCATATTACACAAAACAATAATAATGAATGTATTGTAGATGAATGTTTTCTTAAATGCTAGAACATATGACAAACCAAGTACTATACCTGGAATAGACATTGAAACAATCGCAAGGATATGCACAATTTTCTTTAATCTATTTTCGCTTCTTGATGAAACAAAAGCCGCTAAATAAGCAATAATTACACCAAATATTGAAGTAAAGATAGCAATAATTAATGAATTAGTTAAATATTTTAGAATGTCGTTATCTAATAGATATTTGAAATGTGCTAACGATAATGAAGTATCGCTTGGATATTTATTCATAAACGAAATATAAATAAACGATCCTAATATCAAACACATCAATATAATCACTAAATAAGATAGAATTCCAAAAATAAGATCTCTTGGTTTGTTTTGTTCAATTGAATAGCTCTTTACAACACTATCATTCATTTCGTGATCTTTCTTGATCAAATCTAATACAAACGATATGAATGCAGGTATTAACAAGAATACCCCTATAACTGTACCTTTAGAAAAATCTAATAATCCTATTACTTGTTTATATAAATATACTGGTAATGTAACGTAATTTCCACCAATTGTAAGAGGAACACCATAATCAGTAAATACTAAAGTAAACACCGCAAATAATGCTGGCAAAAATGATTTTGACATAGCGGGAAGAGTTATCTTCTTAAATGTCTCCCACTTATTCATACCTAATACTTTTGCGTTCTCATACAAACCATAATCAATATATTTATATGCATCATTAAACATTAAAAAGGCAGTTGAGAATGAATACATAACTGAACCCATCACAATTCCTTTGATACCGAATATATTTAAATCGCATATTAACCCGTTAGTGCCAAACAAATTAATAAAACCTATACCATGAGATATTGATGGAATCAACATTGGTAAGGTAAATAATATTTGTAATAAATTCTTATATTTAATATTTGTTCTATTTAATGTGAATGCTAAAACATAAGCCACTATTAAAGAAATAACTGTTGAAATACTAGTGACTACCAAAGAATTTGCTAGTGCTGATTTAAATTGTTCAGAAGCTAATAATTCAGTTAATGTTCCTGCTTCAATGTTTGTGCATAAAGACAAAAACGGAATTACAATTGAAACTGAATAGAACAATAAAAGAAAGATGACTAATGAATTATTCTTCTTATACATTAAGCACGCTTTCTTTTAATGATTGAATTTTATTGTTGATATGTCCATTAACGAAATTCTTAACAAACTCATTAGCTGGATTGTTATATATATTTACAGGAGAATCCAATTGTTGAATTACACCTTCGTTTAATATCATTATCTTGTCAGAAAGTAAAAACGCTTCTTCAACATCATGGGTGATATAAATCATGGTTGTCTTTATTCTTTTTTGAAGATCTTTGATTTCTTTTTGAAGAGATAATCTGATGTTTGCATCTAACGCAGACATTGGTTCATCAAATAATATTATTTCAGGATTTAAAGCTAACGTTCTAACAATAGCTACTCTCTGTCTCTGGCCACCAGATAACTCAGCAGGATATTTTGTTTTAGAATCTTCGAGTCCTACCATCTTCAACAAATCTAGAGCTTTTGCATTGGATTCTTCTTTAGTGATTTTGGTTGCGTTTCTTAATGGATAAGATACATTTTCAAGAACATTCATATTTTCAAATAACGAATAGTTTTGAAATACAATACCCATTTTACGTTTTGATGGATGAGTATTAGTAATATCGTTCCCCTCTAAGATGATTGAACCTTCATCAGCTTTTTCTAATCCAATTAATATTCTTAGTAATGTAGTTTTGCCACAACCAGAAGGTCCAATTATAGATGTTAATTCACCTTTATTAATCGAAAAAGATATATTATTCAATACATTCTTATTATTGAAATTCTTTTTTATGTTTTTACCTTCCAAAATAATACTCATGATAAGTCCCACTTTCCAATCAAGTCTTCTTTAAGCTTTATATCATCAATACCTGTCATATCTGCGTCTTTCATATCAATGAAGTTAGGAACTTTTGTTTCTTGATCTTTTAACAACTTCCCAGGCACAAATTCTTGACAATCAATATAATGGAAATCATTAACTAACCACTCAAACACTTCTTTAACTCCTTCTTTTTCTTGCTTGCCATCAATAATTGCGGCACCAGTAAGATTATATGGAGCACCCGTATTTAGTTCGATTATTTTATAATTTGAACCATTAGTTATTTCTGCAGCACCCTGGAATTCCATTCCCATCGCAATAGCAATCTCCCCTTGTTTTAACAAAGAAATTGGTCCAGAACCTGATTGAGTATATTGTTTTATATTATCTGTTAGTTTTTCAAAATAGTTAATTGCTTTATCTTCGCCATATAGATTTACAACGTTCAAATAATAAGCATATCCCGTTCCTGATGTGCAAGGATCAGGCATTGCAATTAATCCTTTATATTTTGAATCCAACAAATCTTCATAAGATGATGGATAATTCCATCCTTTTGAAGAAAAGAAGTCACCATCAACTGTGATTGCGGCATGATTCTTTACCCACAACACATATTTATTGTTATTAACTACATCATCAAGATAAGCTGATTTATCTATACCGCTAATATCTGCAAAGTTGTCTTTAAGATTCTCCATATGAGAAAATTCCAAATCCAAAACGATATCTGCTTCGATATCTTTTCCTTCAGATTTTATCTTTGCAGCTAAATTTCCTGTTCCCATTTGTTCAACAACTATATCAAGATTGGGAAATTTATCTTTAATTTCATTCTTTAATGCTTGGATTCTTTCTTCTTCTTGGCATGTATAAATTACTATACTGTTATCCGAACCTTTGCAGCCAGATAAACAGAAGACAATAAATATGCTTATTAACAAAACTAATATCTTTTTCATTTTGACCTCTTGTTCAATTTATTAATATTATAATACAAAATTGAACACAACAAAATAGATATTAATTACAGATAAATTGTTTAATAAATGTAATAGTTGTATTATTTATTTCTTTTGATTTTTCTATTTCGCTATCAAAAGATAAGATATATGCCTTTAGTTTAGGCTCTGTCCCACTAGGTCTAATAACTAATGA
>JAGHUL010000011.1 GCA_018064825.1 Candidatus Colivicinus equi | reverse complement strand
TTAGGGAAGAATACTAGTTTAACACTACCAATATCTAAACCAACAATCAATCCACCAGGAGCTAATCTACCAAAAATCTTACTTGCTTCTTCTTTTAATTTTTCTCTTTGTTGTTGACCTATTCTAATAGTCTCTTTTTCTCTATCCGATAGATCAGTTCTAACATTTGACAAATCAATTGGTGTGAATTCATGTTCATATGGAACATATACTTCTTTATAATCAAGCTTTAATGGAACTCTTGTAGGTTCTTGTTTCATCAAAGAAACGATTTCATCAAATAGATTATCACCAAGTTTCATTAATGACTCATATGTCTGACCATCTCTTACAAATCTAGAAGATATATCACCTGCTGCTCCTTGTAAGAAAGTAAAATCAACACCCTCATAATTATCTTCTAGTTTCTTTAAAACATAACCTGGATATTCACTAGAGAAGTATGGAACATTCGCATGAAGAATTGTAGGATGGCAATTGTTATAAACGATATTTAAGAAGTTATGGTCTTGTTCAAAGAATCTAATTAAGCATAGATATTCATTATTAGTTTCGTAACCTGAGATTCTTGATTTACCTACAGCATTTGTATGTAATCTTTGATAAGTAGTCGTGATATCATTCTTATCAACATATTCCATCTTAGTTACTTCATTAACTAATAAATCAAATAAGTAATCTACATACTTATTAGTTCTAACACTATTTGCGTAATGAGTATGTGTAGTAGATGTAATAAGATGAAGATTATCATCGTGATAATACTCTCTTAGTTTGTCTTGTAACATATTACGATGATTATTATCGAACGCTAATAAGTCCATTGATAAATGAATAATCCAATTGTTATCATCTTTAAAACCAAGGCAACGACAATATAGATGATCATGATATTCAAATAATTCATCTACTTGGCAAGAGTGACCACATTGAGTAGTTGGAAATGGTGCTTCAATATTAATCTTCTTAAACGCGTATTTCATATTTTTTATTCCCTTCGTATAATTGTTATAATTTAATTATAGGTGATTAATATGAAGAATGAATACACAATCGTCAAGCAACTCTTTATTGAGTTATGGCCAGCCCAGTTTTTCTCTGCAATTACTTCTGGCCTATCAGCTATCGTTAACGGCTTAATTGTAGGTAACTATTTAAATGTTGCCTCAATGGCAACTATTGGCTTAGTTACTCCTCTTACAAAAGTATTTAGTGCGACATCCACTATAATAGCTGGTGGCGCAAGGATAATATGCGGTAGATGCTTGGGTAGAGGTGAAATTGATAAGATTAATAAGATCTTCACCTTAGCTGTTAAGATTGCGACACTCTTGGGTATAGTCTTTGCAATAATATGTTTGTTCTTCTCTACTCCTATAGCAGTCTTACTTGGTGCAGCTTCAGATACAATAGCTACTACTTCTACCTACATTAGAGGTCTTGCGATTGGTGCTATTCCAACTATAATCATTCCAGTATTGATGGTTTTCTTACAAATGGGTAATGAATCAAAGATGGCATTTGTAGGAACACTATTAATAGGTATTCTAAATTGTATATTCGGTTTAATAAATGTATTAGTAATTAAAGGTGGCGTATTTGGCGTAGGCTTAACCTCTTCAATATCACAATATTTAGCTCTTATATTCATAGCATTCTTATTCAACAAGAAGAAGAACTTGATGAAGCTTGAAAGAAAATCTAATATTGAATTCCCGTTAATACAATCAATTGTTGTCTTAGGATTCCCTAGCGCATTAACAGAATTACTATATGCAATAAGAAATATGGTAATCAATAACGTCGCAACATCTATTGGTGGTACTAATGCAGCAGCAGCATTATCTGTAATGGGTTCTAGTTCATTACCATTTGATGCTGTCGCAATAGGACTAGGGGGCGTAATAGCTATGCTTTCTTCAGTTGCCTATGGCGAACAAGATAAAACTTCATTAAAGACATTATTTAAATTTGGTTTTATCTTTGGTGAAGCATTAACAGTTATTAGAATTATTCTATATATTGGTTGTGCTAAATATATCGCAATATTGTTTGGTACAGCACCAGAACAAGTTGAATATGTTGCAACACTATTAAGATTCTATGGTTTGGCTATGCCATTAAATATCCTACCAGTAGTAATAACAAATACATATCAAAGCTTAGGTAAAATTAAATTAGATAATATTCTATTGGTATTCACATGTATCGTATTCCCATTATCAACTGTATATATATTCCCAAGTTTCATGGGTATTAATGGTGTATGGTCATGTTACTACGTCGCAGAAATATGCATTATGATACTAATATTGCTAATATGCACTATCAAGAATAAGAGAGTGCCTACATCAATTGATGATATCTTAATGTTAGGAAATGACTTCGGCATCAATGATGATGACAAAATATCTATAACAATAAACACTATAGATGAAGTAACAAACATTTCAGAAAAAGTAACAAATTTTGCGAAAGCAAAAGGCGCAGACAAGAAACGTGCAAATATGTGTGGCCTATGTGTAGAAGAAATGGCAGC
>JAGHUL010000085.1 GCA_018064825.1 Candidatus Colivicinus equi | reverse complement strand
GGCATAAAAAAAGTTGTATATGAATCAGACAAATACAACGGAACAGAAGGTAATATTGCATCAAAGAAAATGCTTAAAGATGCAGGAGTTGAACTAGTACAATTGCCTTATGAAATTGAACTAGAAATAAAAACTAAATAGTAAATTTGTGATCTTTTTTCCAGTTTTGAACAAGCTCTTTATAATATTGAAGAGCTTTTTCTTCGCCATTTTCTTTCAAATATAACAATAAAGAAGATAGAATTCTTACAGTATTTTTGTTCATAACATGATATTCATATGAATTAGTAAAGAAATCATATGGGCAAACAGGATTACGATATACTTTGGTAGCTGATATCTTATCTAAAGCACATTCGATAATATAGTTAAAAGGCATATCTCTAGATATTAATGTAGTACCATTGTTTTCACGGTCAATATAGTATTCCCAATGATGTTTATTACGTCCCTTATGATGTAACCATGCTTTTGAATATCCTATATCCAATTTTTCAACAGTAATAGGTGATTTAACACCAGTAAAATATTTAACACCAGGGAAAAATTCCGTAGGAGAATATTTAGACCAATCATGCATAAAACCTTGATAGTATAATCCACATTTAAAACATAAGTGTTGTACTAGTAATTTATGTTTTGTAATTGTTTTGAAATGTCCAAACAATCTATAAAAGAAAGGCTTTTTTTCCATCTTTCTAATTATACACCTCAACTGATTTGGGTGATATAATATAGATATGCAAAATCGCCATGTAAATAGGGAAAAGATTGTATTCGCTCTTTATCAACATCTATTACTTCATAAGAATATTAGAGAATGTTTTAATAATAATTTCGAACCTGATGAATATGATGAATTTATTCAAAAAATATGTGCCGATTTAGAAAAACACGAGAATAATTATATAGATAAGATATCTGGTCATTTAGTTAAATGGTCTTTTGATCGTTTAAATTTAGTTGAACAAGCTATTTTATTAGAGGCTACAAGTGAAATGCTTTTGAAGTTAAATGACAAGCCAATCATTATTGATGAAGCAATTATTATTGCTAAGAAATATTGCGATGAAGACTCTTATAAATACATCAATGGAGTTCTTGATGCCATATGCAAGAATTAACCGTTTCATCTTTAGTTAGGTATTTAAAAAACAAATTAGATTTCGATACTAATATACAAAGAGTAAATATAATAGGTGAAATCTCTAATTTTCATCGTCATTATAGTGGGCATTTGTACTTTACATTAAAAGATGAAAACGCCCAAATTAGTTGTGTTATGTTTAAATCTGCCGCAACAACGTTAAAGTTTGAACCTAAAAATGGTGACAAAGTTGTTGTGCTTGCGAATACTTCGATCTTTGAAAACTCTGGACAATTACAGTTATATATCTTAAAGATGTCTCTTGATGGTTTGGGAACTTTATATGAACAATATGAAGCTCTTAAAAACAAACTAAATGAAGAAGGCTATTTTTCTGATGAACACAAAATAGAATTAAATAAAACATATCTAGATAAAGTTGCAGTATTAGTTGGTGATAATTCTGCTGCTATGTCTGATATAAAAACAACGTTCTTAAGAAGATGGCCATTATGTCAAGTAGATTATTATCCTGTCTTAGTACAAGGGAATGATGCTCCTATTTCTATTATTGAATCATTGATTAAAGTTGATAAATTAGATTATGATGCTATTATTTTGGCAAGAGGTGGTGGTTCATTTGAAGATTTGTTTTGTTTCAATAACGAGGCATTAGTTAAATGTATCTACGACCTTAATACTTTCATAATTACTGGTGTAGGCCATGAACAAGATTTTACTTTAGTAGATTTTGTAGCAGATCAAAGAGCTGCAACTCCTACTGCTTCAGTTGAATTAATTACACCAAATATCATTGACGTAAAAGAAGTTATATTTGATTTCGAAGACACTTTGAAGTCTATCGTTGAA
Organism: Candidatus Colivicinus equi; assembly: GCA_018064825.1. Lineage (GTDB taxonomy): Bacteria > Bacillota_I > Bacilli_A > Erysipelotrichales > Erysipelotrichaceae > Colivicinus > Colivicinus equi. The sequence continues at coordinate 1,192 of JAGHUL010000085.1, read as the reverse complement.
AACAAGATAAATGATTCGTTATTAAATTATGATTATTTATTTACAAAACTCTTAAATTATAAAAATCATTTTGACATTTTAAAAAACAATATTGATGTCATGTTAAACAAAGCATATACCAAAATTAAACAAGATATTAATCTTAATCAAATATATTTGAATAACATTAAAGATAAGATATATACGATAGAAAAACATAAGTTAGAATCTAATAATCTATTATTAAAACGATACATAACATTATTAGAAGCGTATAGTTCAGAGAATGTATTAAAGAGAGGTTATACCTTAGTTAAGCAGAATAACAAAGTTATTAAAACAAAAAAAGAACTAGAGAATAAAGAATTTGAAGTAAGATTTATTGATGGATCAATAAAGGCGATTGAAAGGAGTTAGTATGGCTGATAACTCATTTGAAAACAAGATGAAGAAATTAGAAGAAATAGTTTCTAAATTAGAAAAAGATGATATTGGTTTAGACAAGTCTATTTCATTATATGAAGAAGGTTTAGAGCTATCTAAATCTTTAAAAGATGATTTAACTAAATTTGAAAAGAAAATTGAGGAAATAAATTCTAATGAAGAATAATTTCGAAGATAGAATTAACGAATATCTATCTTCTTTAAGAAAATGTGAAATTACTGATGCAATTAAATACGCTATAGAAGGCGGAAAACGCTTTAGGCCACGCGTAATCTTTTCTATACTTAATGGTATGGGTATAGATGAATCGTTAGGCTACGACGCTGCATTAGCCTTAGAAATGATTCAAACATACTCATTAATACACGATGATCTTCCTGCGATGGATAATGATGATATGAGAAGGGGAAAACCATCATTACATAAAGCATTTAGAGAAGATATCGCAATACTTACTGGTGACCAATTATTAACTCACTCTTTTGGTATTGTTGCTGAATCTAATAATTATGATGATTTAACAAAAGCTAAGATTATTACAGCTTTAAGCAGATATGCAGGTCTAGATGGAATGGTATATGGTCAACTACTAGACGTTACTAGTGATGGTAAACAAATAAATAAAGACGAATTATTTGAAATTCAAGACAATAAGACCGGTGGTTTATTTAAGATTGCTTGTTTAATTGCTTGTTATATTGGCAAAGATCCTAATGAAGAGTTCTATCTAAAACTTGGCTCTTTAATTGGGCAAATATTCCAGAATCA
>JAGHUL010000125.1 GCA_018064825.1 Candidatus Colivicinus equi | reverse complement strand
TGGTATTCTAATGGCACTGAAGTTGTTTTCTCATGTGGTGGTAGAATGCTTCAATCTGTAATTGCTGCTGCTGAAAAAACAGAAAACGGTATGATTATAGGTGTTGATGTTGACCAAGCTGGTGAATCTGAAAGAGTATTGACTTCTGCTGTTAAGGGTCTAAGAGCTTCAGTTTATAAAGTATTAACTGAATGGAATAAAGGCGAATGGGATTTAAAACTAAAAGATCAAACTTCTATTTTAGGTGTTACTGATGATGCTGTTGGTCTTCCTACTGGCATTGGTTCTTGGAGATTCAAGACTTTCTCAATTGACGATTATAATGAACTATTAGCTAATGTAGCATCTGGTTTAATTACAATCAGCAACGAAATTAAAGAAGATATGTCTACAGCTGAAGCATGGGATGATATAGCAAATACATGTAGTCATGTTAATTTAACTATTGAATAGTACTATATATTTCTTGAGGTATTTATTTGTTTATTTCTAATATAAAAAAATTTATTTCAAAAATATTTGACACATTAGCTAATTGTATCCTTCCCAATATGCCAATTTTAGTTGGCGTAGGTATGCTTAAGGTAGTTTTAATCTTTGTTGGTCCTACTATTTTAGGAATACTATCTGAAGATTCAAATACTTATATTGTATTGTCTTTCATTGCCGAAGCAGGCTATTATTTTATGCCTATCTTTGTCGCAATTTCTTCTGCAAAGATATTCAATACCAATGTTCCTGTTAGTGGACTAATAGGTGCAATGTTAATATCACCAACTTTTGTGTCATTAGTTGAACAAGGCAAGGAATTATCTATTTATAATATTCCGATTATTAATACAACTTATGGCAATCAGATTTTGCCTTCAATAATTCTTGTATATATAGTTTCGTTAATATATAACAATTTAGAAAAGGTTATTCCTGAAAAGATAAGATCGATTTCAGTTCCTTTGATTACTATAGTAATAATGGCACCTATAGCTTTCTGTTTGGTTGCACCAATTGGTGTAGTTATTGGCGATTACCTTGTTAAATTAATTTTGTTGTTAAAAGGTATTGGCCCTATGGGCAACGCAATCATGTGTGCGCTTATTCCATTTGTTACCATTGGTGGACTTGGCGGTGCAAATTTAAGCGCTATGTTACTTCTTGCGGCAACTGGTTGTGATGAAATATTGTTCTATTCAAATGTTTTATACAACAATATATTAGGTTTTGCAGTATTGGCTGTATATTTACATGATAAAGATTCAAATACTCTAGCTTGTGCAATTACTAGTGCTTTAGGTGGAACAAGTGAACCAGCTATATTTGGCTATGTAATTAAAGATATTAATGTATTATTGTCTTTACTTGTTGGTGATTTTGTTGCCGGTTTTATTTCAGGTTTATTAGGTGTTAAGTCTTATGCTATGGCTTCATTTGGCACTTTTGGTATTTTAACTACTATTGGTCCTAACAGTTCTATAGTTGATGCTGCAATTGCTATGGCTGTAGGATGCATTATCAGCTTTACTTTGAGTTATTTCTTACATCATAAAAAGGCAAATGCCTAATTTTGTGATATTATATTAAAGAAGATAAGTAGTATATTTTACTTTTTTAGAGAGTAATTGTTTGGTGAAAAATTACAAAGTCAATATATGAAAGCTACTTCGTAAATTAGAGTAATGTCTAACGTATTATCTGCGTTAAAGGTTAGAGTGCACATTATATGTGAACTAAGGTGGTACCACGTTAATTAAGCGTCCTTAGATTGGACGCTTTTATTTTTGGAGGATTTTATGAAATATTTAACAGGTAATGAAGTAAGAAAAATGTTCTTGGATTTCTTTACATCTAAGAACCATATGATTGAACCAGGAGCATCTCTAGTTCCAATCAACGATCCATCATTGTTATGGATTAATTCTGGTGTAGCAGCATTAAAGAAATATTTAGATGGAAGAGAGAAACCAAAATCAAATCGTATCGCTAATGCGCAAAAATGTATTAGAACAAATGATATTGAAAATGTTGGTAAAACAGCTAGGCACCATACATTCTTTGAAATGTTAGGAAACTGGTCTATTGGTGATTATTTTAAAGAAGAGTCATTAAAGATGTCTTGGGAATTTTTAACTTCTCCTGAATGGATTGGTTTTGATCCTAATAGAATTTACGTAACGATGTATCCAGATGATGAAGAAACATATCGTATTTGGACTGAAGAGATTGGACTTAATCCTAATCACATCCTTAAATCAAATGATAATTATTGGCAAATTGGTGAAGGACCATGTGGACCTGATAGCGAGATTTATTATGATAGAGGTCCTGAATATGATCCCGAAGGTATTGGCGAAGATTTATTCTTTAAAGAAATGGAAAACGATCGTTATGTAGAATTATGGAATAACGTCTTTTCACAATACGATGCTAAAGAAGGAGTAGACCGTAAAGACTTCAAAGAACTTCCTCAAAAGAATATTGATACAGGTATGGGTCTAGAAAGATTAGTTTGCTTTATTCAAGGCGGCGAAACCAACTTTGATACTGACTTGTTCTTACCAATCATCCATGAAATTGAGAAATATACTAATGTAAAATATCAGGATAATAAGATGGCATTTAGAGTAATGGCTGACCATATTAGAACTTGTACTTTTGCATTGGCTGATGGCGCTTCTTTCTCTAACGAAGGTAGAGGATATGTATTAAGAAGAGTTATTAGAAGGGCAATGAGATATGGAAGAAATGTTGGTATTAATAAGCCATTCTTATATGAAATTGTTGATGTAGTTTGTGAAAATATGAAAGAATTCTATCCATACTTAATGGAAAAGAAAGACTTTGTTAAGAAACTAATTCTTAAAGAAGAAGAGTCATTTATCGTTACTTTAGCTAATGGTGAAAAATTATTAGCCAACGAAATCGAAAAAGCAAAAGATGGTATCTTAAGCGGCGAAATAATGTTTAAACTTTATGATACTTATGGTTTCCCTAAAGAGATGACAATTGAGTCTTGTGAAGATAAAGGCTTGAAGTGTGATATTGATGGTTTCAATAAATGCATGGAAAGACAACGCGAAATGGCTAGAAATGCTAGAGACGAAGAACAATCAATGCATACACAGACTGAAGATCTATTAAACTTTAATGAAGAATTCAAATTTACAGGATATGAAGTGAATACTGATGAAGGTAAAGTTACAGGTATCTTTAAAGATGGAAAACGTGTTGAAACATTAACTGATGAAGGCGATGTTATTCTAGATAAGACTTGCTTCTATGCTGAATCTGGTGGTCAATGTGCTGATACAGGTGTTTTATATAACGATACAGTTAAATTGACTGTTAAAGATGTTAAGAAAGCTCCTAATGGCCAATTTATGCACCATGTCGTAGTTGATAGTGGCGAAGTTAAAGAAGACATTAAACTATTTGAAGAAATCAATGTTGAAGATCGTACAAAGATTAGAGCTAATCACTCTTCATTACATTTACTTCAATCAGCTTTAAGAGCAGTATTAGGCAATCATATCGCGCAAGCTGGTTCATATGTATGTAAAGACTATGGTCGTTTTGATTTCTCTCATTATGAGAAAGTGTCTGATGAACAATTAAATCAAGTTGAAGCCCTAGTAAATGAATATATTTGTAATCAATATCCTGTTACTACTGAAGTATTAGCTATTGAAGATGCAAAGAAGACTGGCGCAACAGCTCTATTTGATGAAAAATATGGCGACTTTGTAAGAGTTGTATCAATGGGTGATGTTTCTAAAGAATTCTGTGGTGGAACTCACGTTACTAATACTGCTGACTTAGGCTCGTTCAAAATTAGATATGAAGAATCTATTGGTTCTGGTATTAGAAGAATTGAATGTTGTACTAAATTAGTTGCATATGATGAATTCAAAGAATTCGAAAGAAAATTGACTAGAATTAAAGAAGAATTAAAGCTTCAAAACATCAATCAAATCTTTGACCGTGTTGTTACATTAAAGAATGAAAATGCTGATTTAAATAAACAATTAAAAGAATTTAAAGAAAAATTGATGAATGAAGAAGCTAATTCTCTAATTAGTAAAGCTAAAGATAATGGCAAGTATAAATATTTGTTATTAAAACTTAATAACTATCAAGGTAATCTAAAAGATTATGTTTCTGGAATTAGAAACAAGATTGATGGTGGCTTTGTATTTGCAATCAATGAAAATGGTGACAAATTAGCTATTGCTTGTGGTGCAGGTAAAAAGGCTCTTGATGAAGGCATTAAATGTGGTGAAATTATTTCTAAGATTTGTGCTCTTGCATCTGGAAAAGGTGGCGGTAAACCTGATTTGGCAATGGGTGGTGGTGTTAACACTAACCAAACTGATAGCTTATTAAATGAGGTAGAAAAGCTTCTAAAATAAGATATAATAAAGAAAAGGAGGTGTTTATATGGCTCACGAAAACAGTACTACAATGTTATTCACTTCTGAAGAAATTAAAAGGGAGAATATGAAACAACTTTTAAGAGAGGTTTCTGAAGCTCTAGTTGAAAGAGGATACAATCCTGTAAATCAAATATCTGGCTACTTAATTTCTAATGATCCTGCATATATTTCATCTCACGCGAATGCTCGTAACAATATTCAACAAGTTGAAAGATACGAGATTATTGAAGAGCTTGTAAGGTATTATTTAGAAAGTAAGTAGTATGAAAGAGAATGTAATTTATATAGTCGATGATCAAGGCAAAGAAGTTGAAATGAATATTCTTTTAACTTTTGAAGCCAATGATAAAAACTATGTTGTTGTCTACGAAACTGATAAAGAAGATGACATTTATGCTTTTATCTATGATGATGATGGAAACTTATTTGAAGTCGAAACTCAAGAAGAATTAGATATGGTTCAAGAGGTTGTATCAGCTTATGAACAAGAAGAAAACTAAAACCAAAATTATTATTTTGGTTTTATTGTGCTTTCTAATAGTAATAGGAGGCATTTTTGCTTTTATTTTTATGAATTTAGATGTAACAGCTGAATATAAGAATAGTGATTCAGTTGTTTTTACAGTGGACGAAGGAAGTTATGGTAGGGAGACCTTACAGAAACTTGAAGATGAAAATATCATCAAGAATGCTGATATCACATATTTATATTCAAAATTCTTTTTGGATTTAAACTTTGTCTCTGGTGATTATGTTATTCCTGGACATATGTCTCATGATGAAGTTATCAATTATCTATGTAATGATAAAAATGTTATCCAAAATACGGTTTCTGTAACTATTGTAGAAGGTTCATTTGCACTAGATTTTGCCAAAGAGATTGCTAAGAATACTGACTTAGATGCAGATGAACTAGTTTCCTATTGGAATAACGAAGCTTTCATAAGACAATTAATGAATGATTATCCTTTCTTAACAGAAGACATTTTTGATGATGATATTAAGATTAGCTTGGAAGGATATCTTTTTCCTTCTACTTATGAATTCTTTGCTAATACAAACTACGAAGAAGTTACCAGAAAATTATTAGATAAGACTAATGATATTTATAAGAAGTATCGTATCTATTTTGATAATACTCCTGAGTTCTATCATTATGATGACGATGAATATCGCCATGCATCAATTCATGAGATATTCACTTTAGCATCTATTTTACAATGGGAATCAGGCACTTCTAGTGAAATGGATAAGATTGCTTCTGTTTTCTATAATCGTTTAAATTCACCAGAAATCTTAGCTTCAACAGTTACTGCTTGTTATAGTGCTGGTCTAAGTAAACAAGAATGTGCTGAATCAGGCGATAATTTTGAATATACTATGTTAGAAGATAACTATACATATAATACTTATACAAAACAAGGATTACCTGTTGGACCAGTTTTATCTCCTGGAGAAGATGCTATTTTTGCGGCTCTTTGTCCTGCTACTACTGATTATTTCTATTTTGTAGGAGATACATGTGGTGGAACTGGCACAATATTTGCGAAGACTTGGGATGAACATGAGTACAATATTGAAAAATATGTTAATTGTAATATAGATTAGGAGAAGGAATTATGAAACCTGTATTAATTGGAATCGCTGGTGGATCTAATAGTGGAAAGACACTTATCGCTAGACGTATATATGAGCATTTTGAAGCTACACATTCTGTAGTTATCATCAATGAAGACGATTATTATAAAGATCAATCTTTTTTAACATATGAAGAAAGATGTAAAACTAATTATGATCATCCTTTTGCTTTTGATCAAAATTTACTTCAACAACAACTAAAAGATTTATTAGCTGGTAAAGAAATCGCAAAACCTGTTTATGATTTCACTATTCATAATAGAAGCCAAAAGGTTGAAATTGTTGAACCAGCAGATGTTGTTATTTTTGAAGGATTATTTGCATTAGAAAATGAGAAATTACGTAAATTAGAAAGTATCAAAATCTTTGTTGATACTGATGCGGATGTCAGAGTTGTACGTCGTATTAAAAGGGATTTGGTTGAAAGAGGAAGAACTTTAGAAAGCGTTATGAATCAATATTTAGAGACTGTTAAACCAATGCATGATGAATTCGTCGAGCCATCTAAGAGATATGCCGATATCATCATTCCACAAGGCGGTAAAAACGAAGTTGCTCTTGATTTATTAATAACTAAGATAAGTAGTATCTTAGGACAAAAAATGCTATAATTTTTGAGGTTGGAGGATTTAAAATGGACGAGAAATTTTATGTCACAGAAGAAGGTCTTAATGAGTTAAAACAAGAATTAGAAAACCTTATTCATGTTGAAAGACAAGAAGTAATAGAAGAATTAAAAGCTGCTAGAGCTCAAGGCGACTTATCAGAAAACGCTGATTACGATGCTGCCAGAGATCATCAAGCAAAAGTTGAAGCTAGAATTAAAGAATTAGATTACCAAATCAAGAATGCTGAAATCATTAATAAAGGTAAATCTAGCAAGACTGTAAAGATTGGTTCTACTGTAGTATTACTAGAAATGGATACTAATAACGAAGTAACATACAAGATTGTTGGTTCTGTAGAAGCTGATCCAATTAATGGTTTATTATCAAATGTAACACCACTTGCTGAAGCTATCATTGATAGAAAAGTCGGTGATGTATGTGAAGTCGAAGTAGACAATCCATACGAAGTAAAGATATTAAAAGTTAATTAATTTTAGAAAAAAGCACTTTGTTCTTGAATAATATTATATGAAGAAAAAAGTGCTTTTTATTATGTTCTTAATTGTAATCAATACAATTGGAATTTGTTATTTACTATCTATTAAGATCAATAAACCATATCAATACATAATTGCTACTAAACCAATTGTATTACTACAAAAAGAATTAGTGTTAGATGATATCGATAATTATGTTTTTGATAACTATTTTGATGTATTTTCATTTGTCTCATATTCGGTAAACTATAGTTTTAGTGATGATGAATTATCTTTGTTAGTAAAAACTGATATGGATGAATATCGTTTTAATTATCAATACAAGATTAAAGAACCTATTGTGATAGAAAAAGAAGTAATCAAAGAGGTATATATCGAACAAGCACATAATGAATCGATTGACGGAAATAATACAATAGACGATGTTGAAGAAGAACATGTTCAGGAAGAAGGAATAGTATTTGAAGGATATAGAGACCTTACATTTAAAGTAGGTACAGATATATCAGATATTGTTTATGCTCTTACTAAAGATATTGTTTGTAATGTACAAATATCAATTGATTATTCAAGTTTAAATACGAGTATAGAAGGTTGCTATCCAGTAAATTATTACTACGAAGGTATGTGCCAAACAGTAAATATTTATATAGAAAATTAATTTTTTTTAAGCATTTTCATGTTTTGCCTTGAATAAATAAATAGGAGGCATAAAAACATGAAAAAAATACTTTTATTATTTTCTATTGTACTTATTAGTGGACTTATATTTAATGCGAATGTATTGGCACAAGAAGATGGTGAAGATATGAGTGTTTGGAACTATTCACTTATATCTGATACTGTTGATCCTTTTGACACGAGGGTTACAAAATATAAAAATAGTAAAACAGGTAAGTTTGGGTTTTGCATTGAACCCACACAGGATTTCTTTCGTAGCAACAAAAACTATGAGAAGGGCAATTATTCAAATGATGATGAAATGTTGCTGTATCAGCTTATAAATGCGTTTGACAACGTTATAAAGGCTAATGATGCGTCTTATTCTGAAAATGACTATTATATTGCAACACAACTAAAGATATGGGAGATAGTTACTAAACAAAAACCTACTATATCTGAAGAAGATTATTATGCATATGGTTATAAGGACATTGAAGATTATATTAAGAATAACTTTAAAGAAATAGACATCCATATAGATGATATTGATGATGCAGTATATGGTGAAGATAATTATATATATCTTGAAGGTATTGATACTGAAAATTATCATTTTGAAGCAGATGGAGTTGAATTAATAGATAATAAAGATCACACTTTTACTTATCGTATAACTTCAATGCTTCCACTTGAAAAGACTGTTAATGTGGTACCGAATATTGATTATAAAAAATACATTAATGATAGTTTATTTCTATATAAATCTATTGATTCTCAAGATGTAATATCTTATGAATCATCATATCCTTTATTTTTGAATGGAACTTCTTTTAAGATTAAACATAAAACAGGTAATATTCATCTAGAGAAATATGATGAAAATGGAAATGTTGTTTATGATAATATTGTCTTTCATCTTTACGATAAGAATAATAAAGAAATCCTAAGAAAGGATGGTTCATATTGGACTATTTCAAATGGTGTTTTAGATATCAATGGATTATTACCTGTCGGTGAATATTACTTTATTGAAGAACATATTGATAAGTTCTTACCAAATGATGAACCTCTGTATTTTAAGATTGAATATAATAAAACGACTAATTTAAAAGTTGTTAATAAATATGCGAATTTTGATTTCTTGTTTAGAAAAGTGGATGAAAAGGGCAATGATATTTTAGATACAATATTTAAGCTTTATGAGATTACCGATAATGGAGAAGAATTACTATTTATTGATACTTCAACAAATATAGACTTGTATGATGCATTTGAGTTAAAAAAATATGACAATCCTTCTATTATTCTTTCTGAACGTTATAGAGATAGTTTAGATGATTTTATATTCAATTCAGATAAACCTGGATACTTTACATACGATGTTTATGATGAAGATGTTTTGGTTAAACAAGGCAAAGCTTATATTGTGAATAACGATATATTAACTGATGGAAAATATAAATATATTAATGTATCTTTAATTGATACCATATATTCTAAAAAAGATAATTTGATTGATAATCTAGATACTACCAAGAAGTATATTTTATGTGAATATACACCTAACAATGGCTATGACTATTTAGATGAACCATGCATTGTTATAGATAACGATGGTATACATGAATATACATTTGTTAATACGAAAAGAAGTTATACTTTAAGACTTATGAAAAAAGCAGCTTATAAACAAATATATTTAAATGGCGCTAAGTTTTTAATAACGTATAAAGATAACAAAGGTAATATAGTTTCTAAAGAATATATAACAGGATTTAAAAATGACGGTAAAACACTAATTGAAGGTGGATTTGAAATTAATGGTATTCCATATGATAGTGAAGTTATTGTTAGAGAAATAGAAGCGCCAAGTGGCTATTACATTGATCCAGAAGAATATGTAATTAAAGCAGATATACCATATTCTGAATTAACTTTAGAAAATATCAGAGAAGATTCAGCAATAATTATCCCTCCATATAGACCGGTAAAAACATGCGTAGAATAGCATTAGTATCAGTAGCTGTTGCTGTTATTATATTTACATCAATAAATATTCAAAGTATTAATACTGAAGAGTTAACAATGATTAGCGTTGAAGTTAGAGGAGAA
>JAGHUL010000075.1 GCA_018064825.1 Candidatus Colivicinus equi | reverse complement strand
CCATCTTTCCATGCATCTGTAATATTATGACTTATGCTGTATCCAACATCCTTTGCAACACCTTCAATAGTCTTTCCAATTGTTTTGGAATTACTGTTAATGAAATTGATAGCTTCTGCAAAAACCTTATTAGAGTCTTTCATGTATTCGTCTACAGAATTTTCTGAATCCTCAAGCATTTTATCCATTGCTTTTTCTTGGTCACTAATGGATTTGTCATACATTGTGTCTTTTAATGTTTCTTCTGCATCTTTAAGACTTGCTTTTAGCTGCTGAAGTTTCTTGCGATTCTCTTCAGAATCATCACCTTCTAAGGCATTAATCTGCTTCTGAATATCTGCAACAGACTTCTTTTGTTCAGATACTTTCTTATTGAACTCATAAGCTTCTTTATCTAACTGTAACTGCTTTTTCTTTTCTTCAATCGCTTTCTTTAAAGCGTTAATCTGGGCATCAAAACCACCTTTTACGAGGTCGATAATTGCCTTCTTTTCGTTTTGAGCAGAAGTAATAGAAGACTGTTGTGCCTCAAGCCATTCTTGACGTTTCTGCAAATAAGTCTCATTGTTCTTGTCATTAGCATATTCTGCATCAAGCTTTCTAATTTCCTCGGCATAGTTATCTGCCATCGCCATATAAAGGTCATAATTCATTGAATGCTGACCCATAGTTGCAAGACCGTATTTTGAGAAATCAATTCCATTTGGATTAATAGCAGATAACTGTGACGTACTCATATTAGAGTAATCACCATACATATCTTCATTGCCCATTAATCCAATTAAGAAATCTGACTCTTTTACAATATTACTAAGTAAGTTCTGTAGCTGCTCAAATCTTGAAAAATCAAGCTGTTTAATAGCATTATTCAATTCAACATTATCTTGAGTAAGCTTTGTTATTTCAGAATCTATTCCATGTATCTTTTGCTGTGCATCATACCATTCATCTGAACCAATAACAAGATCTTTCATTTTCTCTAGAAGTTCTCCACGCTCTTTTTCTAAAAGTTTTAATGAAGACCTATTATTTTCAATTTGTGCCTTGTAGAAGGCTGCACCGACTTGATAACCTTTTGCTTCTGCTAATGAAATCTGGTCTTGTAATGATGAATTTCTAGAGTCAAATAAGCTAATTAAGTTTTCGTACTCATGCGCGATATTATCAAATTTTACCTTATTTAACTCATTCATTTGGCTAATAAATTCTTCAGTTGCAATTCTAAGGTCAAGAGTATGTTCCTTGGCTTCTTTTAATGTTGCATTATACTTCTCAATCCATTTGCGTAAAGCACCTGCCTCAATGCCTTTCAAAGATATTCTTTTATTATTCTTAATGGCATCTCTAATTGCCTTTTTCTGTTCGTCAGATAATTTTTTACCATTATTATATTTCTTATTCTTCAGTAATTTCTTGACTTTATTACCATCATATTCCAAATTAGAATTATCTTTATTAACAGCATCTTGAGTGTCTTTTAATATCTTTCGTCTACCTTCAATTATCTTGTCGATATACTTATTTTTATCTTTTGAAGATACTGCATTATCGGCTTGTGCTTGCCATAGACTTATATATTTTTCATGACCTTCGATGCTTTTCTGAGCCTTTTCCCAAGGCATAGAAGCGTATTGCTCTGCCAAAGACCTAATCTCTGCTTTAAGGGACGCTACGCTTTTTCTTGCGTCATTTGCTTTGTCAGATAAGTCCTTATAGTTATTTATGAGTTCTTGTGTTTTAGAACCATAATCTTTAATACTATAATCTCCCTTATCCACTTTTTCCTTTAATGATTTAGATAACTTTTTACCAGCAAGTTTTGCTGCCTTTTCGTAAATAGATGTTGTATAAGACTGTACTTTAAGTAAATCAGAAACTTGACTAATTTGTTCTTTAAGATTTTTTCTTTTTGAAGTATAATAGAACAGATTATTGAACTTTTCTTTAGTTAAGTCAATTGTCTTCTGAAGAACTTCAAGCTTACGTTGAATCCAATCAATTGTAGATTTGGTTTCTTTGGTTTTGGAAGAGCCTGAGCCTCTAGAACTAGAATCTGATTTATTGGATTTATCTGCACCACCGTAATTAAATTTTATCTTATCCTCAGCTTTTATAGAATCGCCCAATAACTTTTTCCATTTATCTAAATTAGCTTTAAGATAATCTTCTGGACTATTCCAATATCTTGAGTCACCACCCATTGCACCATTTACTGCTAGTCCAACTCCAAAATATGCAGCAGCTAATTGTTCTAACTGGGCAACTTTTTCATATACATTCAATCCAGAGTTATTAAAGATTTGCTCTTTTGCAATCAAATCAGCTAATTCTGATTTTGCCAAACTTGTCATTTTGGATTCTTTTAAGAATGCGTTTGTATTTTCATCAGTGCCATTTTTCATGTCCTTTGAAATAGCAACTAAAGCACTCTCTTTATTAGCCAAAGCATCTTGTTGAGCACCAAGTTTCTTAGTAACAATTTCCTCTGCATTTGTGACACCCATATTCTTGAGCATAGCAATAGCGACATTAGAATTTTCTTCTGTTAATTCATCTAATATGCCTTTTTGTTCAATATATGCTTGAGTCAACTTGTCAAAAGCTTCTTGACAAGCTTTTATATCATTAGGAGAGGAGGAAACTTTTTCGATAAATTCAGTATATTCATCTTCAAGACCTTCAAATGCATCTGAGAAATCTTTTGAATTTAGTCTTGTAAAATCAAATACATCACCATCTTTGACATCTGCATAGATTTCGTCAAGTTTATTGAAACCTTTTGACATGTCGTTAATGGCATCAATCATCTGAGATTTGGTGTATTTTGTGGCTTCACCAGCCATATGTTGTACATTATATAAATCTTCTAGATGTTTTATTAATTGTTCTGTACTGATTCCAGTTTTATTCAAAACGTCGTTAAATTCGATAGTTGAATAGATATCTTTTTCATCTATAATGCCTAATTTATATTGTCCAAACAGATTTTGTAGTTTATTGGTTACATAAGAATTAGAAACATCATCAAAATAGTCTTTAAGTTCTTCAATAGAAGTTTTTCCATTGTGTATGTACGTTGCGTAACTATCATACACGTTTCTTAGTCTGTCCCCTGTCTCCTCAAATCCGTCAATTAAACGACCATTACTATCGTATAAAGCGTCATCCTCTTCTGATAACTGAAGATAGTAATCGCTCATTGATTCTTCTAATTGACTTATCGACTCAGAATGGCTTTCAATCTTATCCTGATTTGTTTTCCATGTTTTGTCATCAGAATATTTGTCAATGTCATTGCCATACTTTTCTTCAATTTTCTTTTGTTGTTCTTCAAGTTTTTTAAGTTCTTCACGCTTTTGATTTGCTGAATTAATGTGATCTTGGAAATTGTCAATTCTGTCTACTTTGTTTCTTTGTTTATAGGCAGCTATTCCAGGATTTTCAATTTCGTCATCAGAGAAAGATTGATTAACTTTTGTAGTAAGAGCAGCTTCTGCATCTTTTGCAGCTTGCTTTCCTTGTGATTCTACTGCTTTGTTTCTTAAATAGATTTCTCTTTCTAACTCATCGTTCTGCAACTTAAGCTTAGTGAGTTCATCTTCTTCAACTAGAGTTAAAGAAGACTTGCCTTCAAGCTCTCTAATTCGATCTTTAGTAGTTTGAAGTTCTGAATTTAAACTTTCGATTTCAGATGTTAATTCGTCAAGTTTTGCTTTTGATTCTTTTGCTTTTTCTTGAGCATGTTCAAGCGCATGAATGAAGTTTTCGTCTATTAGCTTTACTACTTCACCAATGACTTTAATGCCGACAGTGGCTAGTAAAGCAAAACCAATGTTCATTGCAGTATTTAGTAACGTCATTTTTAATGCAGAAGCTTTTGAAACATTTCCTAAATTATTAATATTTACAGTTGCACCATTTGCACTTTGTACTAAATCTTTAGCACTATCAGAAGCATTTTGCATCGTTCTATAATATGCAGTTTGACTTCCAACGCACTTGTCTATTTCTGCATTATAATTCTTTATTGCTAATATATCTTCTTCAGAAAAAGCACTTGACTTTTTGAAAAAGTCACTAAATGGATTTTCAAAATGTATTTTTTGGTTTCCATTATCATCTGTTATTGTTTTGAATATCTAACTATGTTATAATAAACTATATTTTTGGTTATATTATTTATTATTGAAAAGGATATTAGCAATATGATTAAATGCCCAAATTGTAATATTGATATTTCAGAATCTTCTCGCTCATGCCCAAATTGTGGATTTGATAAAATAAGTTCATATTTATTACATTTAGAACGTGAAAACCAATCCAAGATAGTTGACTATACTAGTTTTCACAATTCTAATCCTATTGTATATGACTCAAAAAACACCCCTAAATGTCCAACATGCCAGTCCACAAACCTAAAGAAAATTTCAGGAACAAAGCGTTTGCTTTCAACAGGACTTTTCGGATTGGCAAGTAGCAATATTGGGAAAACATTTGAATGCCGTTCTTGCGGGTACAAATGGTAGAAGAGTAGTAATATCAGGAGAGTACATTACAAATAAAAAGAGACTGTTTTTACGCAGTCTCTTTTTCGTCATTTAATTCTTTTATGAGATAGTTTTTAATATCTGTTATACGCTGTGGAAAATAATTATTTTTTCTATTTTCAAAAGAAAGAATTTTCCTCAGTTTTAAATTTAATGCTTTAATATCATCGGAACGTTTCATGATTACATGAACATTATTTGTTACATATTCATGGTCGATATATTTATCTGTAATTGGAAAACATGAACTAATCTTGTATAACGCTTTTTTATCTGTATTTGCTATATGATAATATGCCCATCTTAAATCATTCTTTGGTTTACTCATACATTCATTATAACGTTGTTTTTGTGTATCAGTTCTGTGAGATAAATCGCTTGTTGGAATTGCCCAGTATAATCCATTTATTTTATTGTCTTTAAAACAACAGAATACAGGTCTTTTATCTCCAAAATTTACATCGTAAATTCCACCCAATGATGTTATTATATCAATAAATTCTTTTTTTATTACATATAATCCATTTTGTACCATTTTATCCTCTGTATAAAAGAATAGAGCTGTGAAACACAGCTCATTTCTTCAATCTGTCTACTTAGAAACGCTGAACAGCAGGCGTATTTCTTCGATTCAGAGTTTCATACACATCTGAAAAGTGTTTTTCTTCAATCTGTCTACTGCCATAAGGCTATGCCGAACAGAACGCATTAAAAGAAATCAAATTGATTTCTTGCATATTATTATATACTATGCGGATGTATAATAATAGTGTGAAAACATACCAAAAATCATTCTTGTTTTGTCTATTATGCACAACGAAAAATTAAACCATTAATAAAAATAATTATAATTAACTTTGGCGAGTTCATGGTTGCATCTTTGATGTAATGATATACAATATATAGACATTACAAATTGTTAAACCACAATATATAGTTCAAAAATACCAATCAAACTTTTATTTGAATTGGTATTACTTTGATGGTTTGGTTAGTATTTTTTCTACTTCTTCTAATGTTTTTCCACTTGCCTCAACTATATCAAATAGTTTAGACATTCTTTCGTCTTTTATCTTTTTCTCAAGGTCTTTTTTCTTTGCTTTTAAGTCCTTTAATTCAGTTTCACATTTCTCAATTTTTTCATTTACAGTTAATAACTGTTCATCTAATGTAATTGATTTTCTTCCTCGTGCCATATGTACAACCTCCTTTATTTATATAATAGGAGAGTAACACAATAACATATTAATGTAAAGAAAATTATGTACGTAGGCAGAAAAATAATATAACTGCCCACCATAAAATATAATGAAAGGGATAATTCGAATTAACGAACTAGTAATATTATCATTTACATTTTCATTATAATTCATACAATCTACTTTTTACCAAACATGACCGTAAAGTAGTAACGCCACTGTATTTATTATATCATTTGCCATATATAATAAATTATGATAGCAGTAGAACTACCTGTAATTTTTTATCCTGTCACGGAACAGAATTACAAAACTGTGTTTGGACTGTCTCTTACAAGTCATTATTTAATGGCTCAAAATCGTTTACAGTCTCTGAACACGTCCATATCTATTTTTATAATAGACTTAGGATTTCCGTTGCTGATAGTCGATTTAGCTTTACATAAATGTAACGCATGGTACTTAGGACTTTCATCCGCACCCAAATAACTTTTTTCTTACCATTACTGGTATCCTTTCGGAATACTTTCACGCTCATCGTTTCCAATCACGTTGTAGTAAGTTATTTTATATATACGATATTTTTATTCTTTCTTTCCAGCAGTGGGAGATGGCTACTCCCTATTACGATTTATTTTATAGAATATATTTAGTTGACTAAACTAAAACATTTATACCTTTGATTTATATAATCTTAGGCATAAAGGGCATATTCAAAACATGTTTGATTTGTACACACTCGCATACAAATACCTATATTCTTTATTCCAGCAAATAAGCCACCGCCAAAGGCAAGTGTACCTAGTAAACCTGCTTTTTCAACTACAGATCCTATTGCTTCAGAAAGACCAGTAAGTATATCAATTAGTTTTCCAATGTCGCCACGGTCTGTCATTTTTTGAAACGTTCCAACCCAAGTTTGGGACAGCTCATTAAGTTTATAGTCTAAACTTTTCTCTATGATAGACATTTCTGCATCTGCTGAACCGCCAGCTTGTTCCATTTCTTCAAGAGCTTTTCTTACTTGTTCAAAATTACCAAGAATGGCAGAACCAACTGACGCTCCTCGTTTTCCAAAAAGTTTTTCCAAAAGCTGTGTACGAGATTTTTCATCAATTTCATCCCAAATATCGGAGATATCACCAAGGTAATCGACCATAGAACGATAGTGTTCTTGAGTTTCATCTGTAAATAACGATATACCTTGTGAATGTTGAACTGTTTTGGTTAAATCTATTACATCACCTGTAATATTTTTTAATTCAGGATCTAATTCTTCAGTTTCTTCTGAATATCCACGAATACGAAGCGAAAGTGTTTTTAATGCTGTCAATCTGTTAC
Source organism: Candidatus Colivicinus equi (assembly GCA_018064825.1). Classification (GTDB taxonomy): domain Bacteria; phylum Bacillota_I; class Bacilli_A; order Erysipelotrichales; family Erysipelotrichaceae; genus Colivicinus; species Colivicinus equi. The sequence continues at coordinate 21,316 of JAGHUL010000075.1, read as the reverse complement.
TTTCGGATTGCTAATCCTACTGACCATATTTATAATATGGCGATTAGTCATTTCTGGCTAATTCTCACATTTCATGTTTAGATTATAGTGTGAGTTCGGACTGGATCTTCATCCTCTCTAAACAGAGTAGGAGAGTAGCGAAACTTAATATGTTACCATACCAAGTATTACAGTCTCTAAGGATTCTATAATATTTGTTAAAATTGGTAGTTAGGATACCTTTAATAAATGTTTATATTTATCATATTCCATGTCTTGATATGGAATAATGATATCTTCACATAATTTTAATTCTTTTATTTCATCAAGATAATAATTAAAGGAATGATAATTTTCTAATTTACCATTCCTTTTAATATATTCCAATATTAATTTTTCACATTTTTCTAAATTATTATATATATCAGATTCCCACAAATATAATATTTCTATTCCATATTTGTTTTTAACATATGTATGTTTTCTTTTATCTTTTGGAATTCTTTCATATTGTGTCTTATTTATTTTATCATGAAATTTAATCGGATTACAATGCCAATAATCTCCTTGAACTTCAATCATTAAATTATTTTCTAAAAAATTATCAATACAATAATATTTTATTCCCTTTTCACGTTCATATGTTATATTATTTTCATCTAATATTGAATCAACTAATTGTTGTGGCTTTGAATTTGTTTTACTTATAACACCAGACTCTAATATTTTTACTGCATCAATTCGTTTCTTTTCACGCCATTCGTCAGTCTGGCTATAAACATTAGCATACCAATCCTTCCTGCATTTATCATCGCAAAAGAAATGTTCTTGTATTTCTAATTTAAATGGTTTAACATATATTTCTTTTCCACAATAAGTGCATGGCATTTTAATACTTTTAAATTGTGGGTTTAATTCACAAACAATAGTTTTTTGCCATTCTGAATTGCATTTATTAGAACAAAATCGCTGTGTTGATAACTTACTACATTCAAACTCTTTTTCACATATTTCACATTTTCTAATTTCGTAACATTCCCTATGTTGGTATTCCATTTGACATTCATTGGAACAAAATTGATGTTCTTGTTTATTCATTCTATATTGTGTCCTATAAATTATCTTTCCACAATTATTACATGTTGTATTACTACCATTATTTTTCATTTTCCATGCGCATTCATAAGAACAGGTTATGGTTTTTTGTTTACCATCCAATAATTTCTGATAATTACTTTTTTTAATCCTCATTTCTTTGCCACAACAATCACAATTATAATTTATATAGTTTTCATTCCTATCTTTGTTACATTGTTGAGAACAATATTTTTTTTCTTTGCTTTTTAATGTTTCAAATTCTTTTCCACAACTCGGACAAATTTTTGTAACCCATTCGCCTTTTCGTTTTCCTTTTTTGTATTTCCCATGGCATTCTTTGCTACAAAACTTTGCTATATCTTTTTTATATGGCTTAACTTTAAATTCCTTTCCACATTGAATACAATTACATATTTCTGGCATATTACCAACTCCTATTTTATATCTTATTTATTACGTTTTCTCATTCGATGATAAAAATCTAATGCTTCAGATAAATTATCATCATAAATAAATCTCCAATTTTCTTTTCCGTTATTGTTCAAATAACTTTCTTTTTGAAAACCGAGAGCATATAAAAAACGCATCAACCTTACGGATGATACGTTGTAAAATTTATTTTCCATTTTTCTCCTTATTATTCGATTCCTAACACGAATTAATTTTAAAAATTCAAACAAATATTATAGTCTTTCCTCGGTCTTGTCCATCTCTGGATTTTAACCGATATAGCTACTTTTATTTTCATTATATTACTATAAAGGTAGGCACTTATACTTTTACCTACAGTTTCGGCATTTTGAACTACTTCTTGAGCACCAGTAAAAATGGCAAACGAATCAGTCCATGATTGTCCTAATGCTGCAAAAGTAGAAGCGGATCTTTTCATACCTTCAACAATATCTTGATTTGTTTCTGCGAATTTATTACCCAATACATTGATATTGTCCATTACTTCACGTTCCACCTGATCTGTGCCAATATCCCAAGCCTTCATAATACTTACAAGACCTTCTTGCGCACTATCTGTATTCATACCTGGTGAAATACTAGCAAACTGTGAACTTAGTTTTGCCATTTCTGTTGCGGCTTCAGAAGAAGAATAACCTAATCTACTCCATGCAGAAGCTTGTTCAATTACTTCTTTAGTTGTAACACCTAATTCTTTTGCAACATTATTTGATTCAAAATAGAATCTATTCATTTCAGAAGAGGACATTTTGGTAGTTTTTTGCAAATCGACCAACGCAGTGTCTAACTCTCTAATAGTGTTAAATATTTCTCTTCCATATCTTAAAAAATCATTAAAACTAAAATACATTGCCAACTGTTGAGCAATACCATATTTTAATTTGTTCTTAAAGATGTCAACGAAACCACGACCTGCGTTACCAGCATCATTTATTTCAACCTTTAACTTACCAAATGCAGTAATAATTTCTTGAACTCTGCTTGGATTAATATCTGGATTCTGAAGTTCTTTAATCCATCCTTGCATTTGAATTTTTGAATCTTTTACTAATCTAGTATTCTTTGTTAATGCAGAAGAGTATTGAGAAATCTGTGCTGCTACAGAATTTGCTTTTGCAGTATTAGCTTTCTTTTCAATATTGCCAAGGTCAGTAAATAATTCTTCAATTACACTGCCAAGTTTTTTTGCATCATCAATTTCTTTTTCATCAAAAATGTCAAGGTTTTTATATTTTTTTAACTCTTCTAATTTGAATTTAATATCTTTTAACTTATGAGAATATTCTTCTGGATATTTATCTTCTTTATTAAAAGCCTTTATATAATCAGAATCTAAACTTTTATATAGGTCTTGTATCTGTTTTTCTTTTTTACTATATTCCTTTTGTTGTTGCTCATAATATTCTGCCATTTTTGAAAGTTCTTCAGATTTTTGACCAATAGACTGATATGCTTCTCTACGAAGTTCAACAAAGGCATTTTTTATTGATTCTGTTGCTTTATTCGCTTCATCTACATACTTTTCATTGTCAATATGACTTGACCAAACTTGTGCTTCACCATCTTTATTAACAGAATACCTAGTGGTGTAAGTTTTAATATTACCATCTTTGTCAATAGATTTAAACTGTTGCTTTACAAGATTATCCGCTGAATCATAAAACGCAGTTACTTCTTTAATGAATTCGCCTTCCTTCTCAAGTGCATTCATTATTGATGATTGTTCTTTTTCTATTGCTTCAGCTAATTCTTCTTTGCTTTCAATAGATAACAATTCTGCATTTTTAATTGAAGTTGTTTTAACTTTTGACCTATTAACTCTGTCTGCTACATCGTCACGTTGTTCTCCATCAACAATAGATTTTTCTCCGATGGATGAAAGAGTACTATTAACATTAATATTAATATTTCCTTCAGGCGCAACTTCATTGATATGTTTAACTAATCTGTCTATTTCACCAATTTCATCTTCAACTACATTATGTACTCTATCACGTTCATCTTCAAACTTTAATGTTTTAGTTTCAATAGCCTCAACAACATTTGTATCTAAATATGTTATTAATTCATCAAAAGAAGTTTTTTCTGCATTAACAACTTCGTCAACTGTCTCTTTTTCTGCCTGTAAACGTTGTTCTATAGGGGATTGCGAAACAGAAGAGGATGATTCGTTTCTTGCTTCAGCAAGCTTTTCTTCTGCTTGAGCAGTTTCTAACGCCTGTTGTTCTTCACGAGCAAGTTCTTCTATATGATTTTCAGTAGAAGTGGAAGATTGTTCATCCGTTAAAAGTGGGATTTGATTGGCTAATCCATTTCGCTTTAAATATTCTCCAAAATTAAATTTCCAATTATCTTCAATATGTTCACCATTAAGTGTTTGTTGATTACTTTCTCTAAAATGAGTTATCTTATCAATTAAATTTTGCAATCCAACATCAAGTGTGTCAATCCAACCAACAAATGCATCTGGGCTTAATGTTTTCATATAATTGATAGCTTCGACCATATCAGATAATAAATTATCTCTTGAATAATTGGTGGACAATTTATTCTTCATTTCATCAAGAGATTTATTTACTGCGTTTAATTCTTGCTCATTTAATCCATTTGTTAAGTCGGTATTTGCACCAATAGCCCTACCAAGTTCTTGAATTGTTTTTGCAGCTTTATCTGAATTTTCTGGAATCTCAACACCCAATATATTACAAACACTAGTCAATACAGATTCAAAATTATCATATGTTATTGCTGTATTTTGCAAACTCTGTTTTAATCTATCAGATGCATCCAACTCCTTGTCAATATATTCTTTTGGTGCATTTGGATTTAAAGATAATTTTGGAACTGAAACAGTTTCTTTATTAATACCGACACCTAAATCATATAATTGTTTCAAGAAAGTTTCAGGAGAATTATTATCTCCAAGCATATTGATAACTGCTTGTGCTTCATTGGCATTGTGAATTACGCCATCATATGCTATAGCTATCTTATTAAGTAATTCGTACAATTCTTCGTATGATGGAAGAGTAGTAGTTTCACCAGATAAAACAGGAATTTGATTTCTGTTAGAACCAGATAAAATGTCTGATTTAACTTGTTTCTCAATCTCATTATTTAGTTCTCTAACTTTTTCTGCTGATTTTTCTGCTTCTTCGCCAATTTTAGTAATCGCAGTTGGTGGAGTATCATTACCAACATTACTATTGTTAACTACATCTAATAAAGCCTTTTGTGCTTGAGATACTTCATTAATTAATTGTTTCTGCTGTTTAACAATTGAAGATTTTGCTCTTTCAAAGAAATAATCAAAATTACCATTCGCAGTAGAAACCATAGAATCTAATTTGATTGTTCCAGCATTACTATTTACATTCTTTTGTAAATTAGTCATTAACTGCTGATACTTTTCTGGAATATTAGAACCAGAAGTTTTAAGATATCTTTCTAATTCTAAAAAAGATTCACCATAAGACTCTGCTTGTTTTCGTGTTAATTTTTGACCTTTTTCGAATACCTTATTATAATTTATTTCTAATGTTTCAGTAAGTTTGTTTATCCTTTTTTTAATAATATCATCATTAACAACAACTGTATCAGTCAAATCTATTTCTGTTTTTAGAGAACTAGATGCTTTTTTACTTGCTTCTAACAAGCCTTTCTGTAATGCCTGTTTTAATTCTTTTTCTGATACGTTTACATCGTTAATTCCTATATTCAGTGTACCTATATCTAAATTGCTAACTGCCTGTTTAATACCATCAGAAACACCATCTTCAACGGCTTTTTTAGTTTTCTTACTCATTCGTTCTTCAGCTTTGTTCATTTCTTCATCGAAATGCTTATTAAAATCTTTGAAAAACTCATTCATAAGTTCTTTTGATTCATGTTTTGCCATAATATTATCACCATCCTAACTGTTTACATTTTTTTCTAAAAATTTCTATTGCAATATTATTAAATTGATTTTCAAAATGATAAAATGCACGCTCAGGAGTTCCAGTATAATGAAAATACTTTCCATTGTATTTTCCTTCCCAATACATAGGTCTAAAATATGGGAATCTGTATCCATGCATAACGTTATTTAAAACTGTTTCAGCAGAATCATACTGGTATCCACTTTCCATATCAGAAGCATTAAACTCTATATTTAGTGATGGTGTAAATCCTGTTTTTAGGCGAATGTTGTTACCTCTATACAGATTAATACCAATTCCAGTTCCTGGTTTTGACTGTCCGTGTCTTATATATGACTTAGTTGAATATTCATAAAATTGGTCTATAAATGAGTCATACATTTTCCAAGCTTCGTTATACATCTCTTTATATGTATAATTGATTGCTTCTTCCCACACATTTTCTGCTTTTTTTCTTAATGTGTTGTATAATCTTTTTCGTAACTCCGTGCTTTGACTATACGGCATACATACCCTCCATTTCTTTACATAAAAATAGGAGAGTATGATATATCACTCTCCAAAAATTAAACAGTTGTATATTTTGTTTTCTTCATAAGTTTTTCAATCTGTTTTCCTAACTTTTCAACAGTTTTTTCATCCATATTATTTAAGTTATCTGCGATATTATTCATAATAGGAGATAATGTAATTCCAACAAGCGTTCCAAATCTTGTAACCTGATTCTGAATAAAAGCCTGTGTTGACATATTATTCTGCAATGTATCATCAAGAATCATATTTAATAAAGTCTGTAATTCTGAATACTCTTTCAATGGAATAATACTTTTTTCTCCAACAAACAATTCAATCAACCCATTTGAATTTAGTTCATCATATTCTTCAGTTACTTTTTTGAAATCAACATTGATGTTTGTATATTTGTCAATTACAGAAAGAGTAAATAGTAAATATCTTGATACTGAGTCAACTTTGATGTTTCCAGTATCTTTACCATTTTCATCTTTTTCAAAAGTAGTAACATTAATAATTCTTTTTGCTAAACTACACTTTTCTGAAAATCCAATATAATTTTTAATTTCCAAGTTATCTCTAATAAATTTTTCTTTAAGATTGTCAGTTGCAATACTATTATATTTATCTACAAATTCTTTTACTGTGAATTCTTTGTTCATATTTAATTTCTCCTTTTAATCTACAATTAATCTACAAATTGCATTTTTAACATATTTATGTTATTATTAATAACTGTACTAGTACATAGTTCCTATCAACACTCACAAAGAAAGGATAATTTATGAAAACAATAATTATTCTTGCGTTGATTGTTTTAGTGCTGTACCTATCAACACTTAGGCACAATCCAGATAGGATAGAAATAAAACTTTGGGTTTTAGAATACAAAGTTTCATTCTCCACTAAAACATGTAAGGTTCGCAATAAATAAAACCTTACAAGGAATAAAAGGAGTACTAACACATATGTGAGTGGTGTATTACACCTACGGAAAGAGTGGTTGCAATATGTAACTGCTCTTTTTCATTTTAAAATTAACCAAATATTACAAGCTCCTTAATGTGTTAACATCTTTCATTATACGATCACTTGAACCTCTGCCTAATTGTATTTTTTATCTTTATACATTTCAGCCAGGGCAAGCCATAATTCTCTTGTTTTTCTATACTTCCACACAGAATGCCCGTTTTCGTCTGTGTAAACCCATGTATATCTAATTCCATTTTTCTTCAGGAATACAAATTCATCTAAAAATGAACAACTATATTCCTTATCCCATTTACTATTATTTTTCATATCCTTATATTCTTTTGATGTAAAAAAAAGGGGATGTAAACCCAACAAATCGTTAGAGTCTACATCCCCTTCCCTCTAATCAATCTGCTCTCTTTCTTTAAAATTTTTATATTCCTTTTTCTTTTTGTATTTAGGAATTGTCGTGAACTCATCTACCAACATTTTATTATCATCTTCATCAACATCTTCAATTTCTTCAATAGGTTCTACATTGATAATATCAGTTGTATTTTTATTTCTCTCTTTTTCTACGAGTTCAAAATATTTCTTACCACATCCAATAGAGCAAGCTACGGTTCTCCAATGAAAAGCACTTTTATCGTTTTCGCAGTCGCCACATGGAGTATACATTTTACCACATACTTTACATGGTTTTTGTACTTTATAAGCCATTTTATATCACCTCATTAAAAATAGGGGAATTGCATAAATTCCCCTAAATAATTTATTAATATACGATAAAATCCCACAAGTTTGTAGAACCAGTACAACCACCAGCTAATGATTCAGCCTCAAATGCCTGAACAGTTGGGTCAGAACCCATTGTAAGGTCAAAGTTACCAGAGAAATCTGCTCTCTGAATAATAAACTGTCCGTGATATGCATTGTCGCAGTTATCCTGTGCTGTAACATCTACATACATCTTAAGAGTTTTGCTGTATGTTTCAGAATCGTTAGAAATCTTAGCAGCTTCAACCTCGATATCATAGAAAGCAACAACCTCAGTACCATCAGCTAAATCGCCAGCAAAGAAAGATACTTCCTTTGTGCCTGGGTCATAAGTAAACTCACCTGTAGCTGGAGTAGAGGCTACCTGTGTTAGCTTGTCTCCAAGAGAACCATTAGCATTCTTCTTGTAAATTGTTCCAACTTCTGCACCAGTAGTACCTACTGCAACCTTCTCTGTAGCAGCCTTGTCACCATTAGCTATCATAACATCAGTAACACGAACCTTAAATGTTCCCTGTTCAACCTCCGAACCTGTCTGCGCTGCCATAGCACCACCAACTAAAAGACCGTTTGTACCACTAATTGTCATAGCCTTATTCTTCTTAAGAGAACCAATCTTACGACCACCCTTACCTGTGATGTCTGTCTTCTCTTCTGTGTTTGAGATAGTAGTATCCTGAAGTTCGTCAAGGATAAACTCTAACTCGTTTGCGTTGTTAAAACATGTAATCTGATCAACCTGTGTAATAATTAATTTACTTACATCAATTGCCATAATTATTTCCTCCTTAAATTAAAAAAAGACCCTTATAAGGTCTTATTTGCTAACTGGTATCCACGATAAAATAGATTTATCGCTAAGTTTTGAAGTATCAACAGTTCCAGCATATACACCAATCATTGTCTTATCAAAAGATATCTTGCGTTGTATTTGCTCAAAACTTTTCATAAATTGATAAATTGATAAGTTCATTGTTTCTTCGTAGTTATATTTAAACTCTGATGTGTTAACCAAAGATATAACTAATTTCTCCAAATATGGTTCGTATGGTTTCTTAGAATTTCTTTTTTGTTTTTTTCTTTCCTTCTCAAGAAGATATTTTTTTGCTTCTTCATTACCAGGTTTTGTTTTTATCTTTTCAATTAAATTTATTTTTCTTAATAAATCCGTAAATTCAATATAAATAAGCTCGTCAAATATTATCTTATCCATTGATGGACTATATATCACATCCGTATCATTAGAAACGTTGTGACAAGCAATGCAATCAGACAAATTAGTGTCGCCAAAAATTATAGACATGTCTCCTTGGGCAAATGTTGGAAATAACATTAGGAATAGTTGATATTCTGTGATATCCGTATAATCTATTCCCATATCATCTAACTGAACCATATATTGAAAGGGGGTAGAGGTTAAAGATTGAATAATCGCATAGTATAATTGTTCATCATCTAAAACTTCTCCAACTGTTGGTATTTTAATATTTAAGTCATCGGTTATTTGTATTTCATTTAATTTTAAAAGACTTTTTTTATTTTCCATACTTGTCTAAACTAGTAAACTCTTTGCATACAATTGTTAATGTTCTACCAGAGAATGGGATTTCTCTTGCGTATGAAACAAAATATGGCTCATTATTTACAATTTCAAACTTGCCAATTCCAAATTCAAGATCTATACCACGCTCTCCACAAAACATTTCATCTAATTCACAAATAACCCAATCCCACCAACAACTATAATGACCTTTTCTGTCTTTATATGCTAAAAAATCATTGTATTTAATTAATGTGTTATGACATATAATATTAAATGTTATAGTCATATTTTTTAATACTTTATTTCTCAAATCTCTAGAACTTTTAACATCAAATGATATATATCTATTTACTTCAGTTTGTGTCCCAACAATTAAGTCATAAGGCATTAAATATTTAAAAGGTAAAACCTCTGTCGGGTCAAAATCTTCATCTATATTAATGTTATCAGGGGTGAGTAATCTAACCAATTTTTCATTGCTGCATATAGCATCCAATATCTTTTCTTTGTATTCAATATTTTCATAACTTCTACATCTAGCCAAATTACATCACCTCCTACATAGACACAACGTCTACATTCATACTAGAAATAATAGTAGAAGTAGAAGAGTGTTTAATATTTATTATAAAAGATTTACCAATATCATCTTTACCATTTCTACATTTTAATCCAATAGAATAGACATCCGATTCATTTGGAATAACATCAATAAAATCATCATATTCCATACAATTGATTTCCCATTTAAAATCAGTAAAATCAACAGGATTATTTTCTTCATCCAAAAATTCTACTTTCCATGTACGTTTTCTATCTTTTATTGTATCAGAACCCAAGATATTTGCTTTTACATTAACAATAGAAACATATGATTCATCCGTCATGCTGTCTTCGTTAGGTATTGTGACGGAAATAATTTCAGATTTTTCTTTTTCAACATAATCACATATCCACCCGAAATGATCACCACAATTAACCCATTTGTCAGTATTAGAATTGAATGCATCAAACTTGAATGTAAACGTTATAATGCCACCTCTATTAAAATAACGATAGTCATATAATATAGGTTTTTCATTTGTCAACATATATGTGTCAGGGATTGCGCCATTTTTAACATCAATATCGTCGACGATATCCATAACAAACCTAGTATCTCTAGGAAGAACCTTAGTTTCATTATCAATTGGCACAATAATTCCATATTGGTTAGATGGAATAGTAATAACTCCATTTGCAACCTGACCAGAATCATATTTGGTAAAGTCTTGTGGAACACACCATCTTTCAATGATAGTTCCATCTTTTTTCTGCCAACGTAAAACATACATACATATGGACATAATTCCAGAACTGTAAATTTCATCATCAGTATTTAATGATGTCACAAGATACATTCTTTCATTAAATTTTATATAGTCACCAAGCCTAATAATCTGATTTGGCAAAGAAGAAAACTTCTTATAACTATTAGAAGTTCCATCGTCAATAACTAAATCTATTTCTTCACCATTTAAAAATACAGATTTCATTGAGGGATTAGCGAACGCTTTTGAGACAATCCCCGCTTTTAAAAGATTCACATTTCTTTCTCTTGGTGTAGTACCATAAGCATTTATTCTTGCGGTATATCTGTCCATGTTTATACCCCCTTTGAAAAATACTTATCGTTAATTTCTTTCAAAATATTAATACACTTAAATACTTCTTTTTTGCATACCTCAACAGAATATTCTTCTGTAGCAAGGTACTGCATTGTGTTCAAAACTGTAATGAATTTTGGTTCACTAACAAGTATAGGAACTAATTCTTTGTTCCCAATAAGTTCTCTCAAAAAACTCTCTAAATAAGATTTTAGAGTCTCTGAGTTTTCTTCTTTGAGTGGTAAAATTTTATATGTCTTATTGATTAAAAAATTAAAATAATTGCAGAAACTTTCTTTAGGTATAAGTCCGTATTTAACTTCTATCATTACGTCAACCTCGTCATATCTGCATGGATATAAGAATATTCATTAGTAAGACTACGTGCATGTTTATAAGTATTCTTATATGTATTGCTAATTTTTTCTAGAAGATTAGCAGGAGAGAAGAATGAGAAATCTTTTGTATTTAAGATATTTCTAAAATTCTCTGTGTTATTTAAGTATGGTTTCAACCAAAAGACAGTCATCCACTCAGTAATTATTTCAATGAAATCATCAGGAACATCTACATTGAACGTTAATAATTCATCATCTCTATCAGATAGATCAACACCATTACAAATTCTTCCACATCTATTAATTGCTTTTTTCATTAATGCAATCATTGTTTCTGTTTGTAATTCCTCACTTAATAACAAGATGTCTGAATCTGTAATATTGTCTTTAAAAGATAGGAAGATTTCATCATACGATGTTGCCATTTTAATTTCTCCTGTCCTATAATGTTAACTGCATCTCTAAAATTTCTTCTAGAACATCAATAAGATTTTTGTCTAACGTACCAGCATCTAATTTCTGTTTTGCTCTAACAGCAACTGCTTTCTTCATACCATTTGATAATGAAGAACATTTTCTTGTAACAGTCTGTTTGTCTTCTGCGAGCAAATCATCAATCATTTCTGGTGTAAGAGCGTTTTCATAGTATTTAGCTACCTTAAGGAAGTCGTAAAGCTGAGAAGATGTGTATTCATCTGTATCTTCAAGAACAACCCAGTTGTCTTCAAAAAATCTTCTATCAGTATTTCTCATTGATGCAAGTTCACCAAGTTCCATATACTCAATTGAACCAATATCATCCCATTCAACCTGATAGCCAACGATTTTTTTAGAGATATAAATTGCACCGCCAACAGTGTTACATACTACTGGAACAATTGTGTCCAATGGAATTCTTACAGATTTCTGAATACGTCTTGCGTTAGATGCAGTTTCTTTTTCTTCTTTGTTTTCATCTTCACATGAAGTGGTAGCTTTCTGTGTTTCTGCTTTTAATTTTTCTTCAAATTCTGCACGAAGTTTTTCTTCAATCTCTGCACGAATTTTTGCTTCTTTTTCAGCCTCACGTTTTTCACGTTCTGCTTTTGTTAAATTTGCCATATTATACTCCTTTAATTCAAAATAGGAGAGTAGTGTTATTACTACTCTCCAAAACAATAGTTAATCAAATTAGCTTAACTTATAGATTCCTAAACCATCTTCTGCAACTACAGCTTTCATTCCCCAAGCCTGAGTCATTAAATACTCCTGAGAAAGATCTGCTTTTGCAGTTGGCTCTCCGTTGATGATAAGTGTTTCACCTTCTGTTACTGCTTTGATGAATTTCTCATCACTAGCAATAATATATAAGTCATTACCAAGAACGAAATCTGTAGTACCAACTTTATGTGCATTATCCATTACAATTACTGGAGTTGTATAGAAATGTCCATAATAACCCATAGAGAATAATTCTTCTTTTGCAGAATTTGCGTCAGCACCTTTAACACCAGTAATCTTTCTTACTGCCTGTTTAGAACCGATGATAGTAGCTTTCATACCAGTCGCAGCTTCAACATGGTCAATAATCTGTGTTAATTTTGCTTCATCAAAAGAACCTGCTGCGCCATTAGAATATGGGGCAGTTAAACCATCAAATGTTGCTACAACTGCCTCATACATATCGTCACGCATCTTCTTCTGGAATGCTTCAGATACCTTCTCAATAAGGTCATTAAAATCAATTCTACCAGCAAGGATTCTACGAAGTTCTTCGTAAACCTTTACACCCTTTAACTGAGTCTTAACTGTGATTTCAGAACCACCTGTTAATCTCTGTCTACGGAGTCCCTGAGTAGCCTGAGCAATATCAGAAACAATGAAAGAACCATCATCTCTTAATTCGAATACATTAGTATCTCCTTCTTTAAGGTTTCTCCACTCAACATAGTCGAATAATGGACAGCTTTCAGGAAGTCCTTCAATAACTGTTTTATTGATGATTTCCTCAACGATTGCAAATAAACCATTACATTTTCCATCACGAATTGCTCTGTAGTCTAACTTTGTAGAACCATTGTTAGCCTCAATAAGAGCCTGACGAAGTGTTTCCATTGTATCTTCGCTTGAATAATTTTCTGCTGCACCACGACCAAAATATCTGTCAACAGCAAGTTTTACGATATTGTTATCCATTTATTTTTCCTCACTTTCGTATTTTTAAAATTGAACAAAAAAATAGAACGATTATTATCGTTCGCCTAAAAAAAATCTAACATGTTGTTTAATTACTGTACTTCGTATACGTTATATGTTAATTTACCTGTTTTTTCTGTTCCTAAGAATTTAGCAGTTACATTAGCATATTTCTTATCAGCTCCAGCACCTTCGTTTGCAATAGAGAAAATATCTCCAACTGCTAATACATTTACTGTAATAACTTCGTCTTTACCATTTTTGAAGTTACCGAGGTCTGTATCTCCAACGCCTGTCTGATCATAAATAACTTCTGGTGTACAAACAATACCAACATATGTGTCAGTAGTAGTTGCAGCCTTTACTTTGTGAATTTCACGCTCACCATCGAGTAAAGCACCAATAGAAACGATTGTTCCATTTTCTACATCCGCAGCGTTATCGCTACCATTAAAAAACTTTGCACTCTTAATAAGAGCACCATTGCTTGTTGCAGCCATATTATCTTTACGAATAATCTTATATGCCATAATTATCTCTCCTCCGTTTTCTTTGCATATTTTTTCATTAAACCACCGTATGGTTCGTCTTCAACATCAACTCTGTTTTCTAAGTTGAACTTTAAAGATTCTGTTTCTTTCTTTTCTGTTTTTGTAATTGCATACTTACCAACGATGTATAAGCATTCTTTTTCTAACGCTTCAATTTCATAATTAGAAACATTTTCTTTAAGTGTAGAAAATTCTTCTGTTTCTCCAATAATGTCTACATATTTTGAGAAAACTTCATTTTCAGCAATCTGTCTTGCTTCAGTTTCTTTTTCCAACTTAAATGCCTTTAATTCTTCAACTTCTTCGTTAGTTACAGAATGTGCCTCTTTATAATCGGCAAATTCCTTTTCAAGTGCATCATATGAACTCTTTAACTCTTCATACATTGCGCTATAATCGTTGGATTCTTCTTCAATTACTGTTTCTGTTTCGTCAGTTGTTTCTTCCTCGGATTCAGATTCTGTTGCAGATTCTTCCTCGTTATCTTTTTCAGATTCATCTGTATTTTCCTCAGTTTCTGTTTCTTCGGAATATGTTGCTTCATCAGTAGTTTCAGATTCTGGAGTTTCTTCTGTAACAGTTTCTCCTACGTTTTCCTCCACTACTTCTTCAGTAACTTCTTCAACAACTTCATCTTTAATTTCTTCAGCCATTGAATTACCTCCATTGTTTTCTATATCATCAACTTCCGCAGTGGAAGAGTGATTCAATTCTTTAAACTCCTTAAGCATCTCAGAGAATTGAAGTTTAAAATTAGATACAATTTCATTTGAATACATCTGTACATGTGCATTTTCAAAGCAAGGGGTTACTGAGTCGCCTAAGAGACATAATGCTTCAAACTGAAATTTATCAATAATACAATATCCATCCTGGTCTACAACATACTCTGACACGTCAATCTCCATAGATTCAGATATAGTGCCAGCTTCTACAATGTGTTCATATCCATGCTGTCTTTTCCATAAAACTATATCTGTGAAGAAACATTCACGTTCTTCACCATTGACAACTCTTGTTTCAAACCATTGATTCGCTGATTCTGGGACAACACCAAAAGGTATGGTTGCATTAACGATATCAATACCATCTTCAGTGTTAATAACTTTGATGTCATGTGAGCCAAAATCATTTTTTTCAACATCATAACGCCCGACAACGGGAATATTTCTCATACTTGGAATAGCATCAAGAATTTGATTTTTCCCAATATCTGAATAATTTCTATTTCTACCTGTGTAGCAAACTAGACATTTTGCTGCTGCAAAACTTTTGTTCAAGTCAACTACATCAAAAATAGTCATGTCAAAATCAAGCTTTAATTTCTTATTTTCCATTTGTTCCTCCTTCCATTAAAAATTCATTTTATTAGTCAGAAGAAAATCATTATTACCAAAATTTTTATGAATGTATTTCATTAATTCTTCTGAATTAAAAAAAGTGTAGAGAATTACGTCTCCACACCTTTCTTCATTATATTTAAATCCTAATTTTGCTAACTCTTCAGCCTTATTAGGATTCAATACTTTAATTAAATTTTTCTCCATTTATTCCACCTACCTAATTCTGTTCTCTAGATGCTTCTCCTGCATCACCAATCTGTTCACCACTTTCTTCGGCAGTAGGTCTACCGTTTGCATCTTCGGATTCTGCTGAACTGACTCCACTTTGTACAGAACTAGAAACTAATGGATGTAGCCAAGCTTCTTGTCCAAGTTTTAATATTTCTTCTTCTAAATATGTCATACCTAACAAGTCAGATGCATTGAAGCCTAAAGAAGATAGATATAAACTTTTAACTGGCAACCCATATTGACTTGCCTTTGCATATCTGTCTACATATTCTGTATTGTTGAATATTGACTGTTGTGAGAACTTAACTTTGAATCCATATGTCAAGTTCAATTTCTTGATTTTTAAATTAAAACTTCTCTGAGCTTGCAATAATAACTGATATGCTACTTGCTCATCAGGTTTAACAGATAATAAAATACTTGAACTTGAGGTCAAATTTGATAAAAATAGACCACCAGTTACACCAGCTGAGTTAAATAAAGATTTTTCAGCATCGTTAACAGTATTTGTGTCAGACATTTTCCCATTAGTGAATGAAAAGTCATTCACAGAAAATGGCGATAAGAACACGCCAATGTTTTCATTTGAAATTGCGTCCACAATATGCTCATAGTACATTTCTGCCTGGTCAAAATCCATAAGTGGTACACCATCTTCATCAGTAGGTAGCTGTAATCCAAGTGCCTTATAGTTATCATTTTCAGATTTAGCTTTCTGCAACATCTTATAGTCATCTAAGTCAAACACACTGATTAATAATGATGTGAACATTGGCAAATGATAATAGTGGTCACTAGGGTCAGCCTCAATTACTAACTGATTCTTAACCTCATACCATCTGTTTTCTTTATTTGTACTTCCACCTTCTGGTTTATATTTTCTATAGGCAGATTCAAATTCCTTACCATAGATTTCAAGTAAGTCTTTATTCTTGCTAAAGAAGTCCAAATCAAAACTAAATACGGCAACTCCATCTTCAATAGATGAAATTTTTGCATATTTTGGATTAACTGGCTTTACATAGAAACTATCATCACTTTCATAACAAATTCCATAGAACACTCCATCTCTAATAGCAATTTTCATAGCATTAGAAATTTCTTGTTCCATATTCCATTTATCAGTCGTATTAACTACTTCAATATAGTCTTGCTTATATTTTTCTGCATCTATATCTTCAACAGTAATTTTATTTGGAATAATTGTGTAATTAAAAAGAAGGATAGTAGCAAAGTAATCTACCAATCTACGATAATGACCAGATACAATATATAAGAAATTACTTAATTCACGAATGTCAGATTCATATCTCTGTGGGTTGTCCAACATTTCAATAACTTTTGCTCTGTCATATCTTGTATAAATGACACTTTCACTTTTGTTATTGATTAAATCTTGTAAGATGTTTTTCTGAATCTTCGCAAAAGAAAGTCTTGAATACTGTGATAATATTTTCTTTCTCTGTTCATCTGAAATATCTGTAACTCTCAAATTTTTCCTCCTTCCTAACGTTTGTATAATTTTGGTTTTCTACTTAATCCAGAAAGTCTAGAGATATCAAATGTTTGTCTCTTTCTTTCCCCAAGTAAGTCGATTTCTAATTGGTCTATAAAATAGTTTCCATAAGAACAAGATGTATATCTATCCTTGGTGTTATTTCCTTGTTCGCTAATTTTAATAACACCAGTTTGAGCTGCTTTTTCATATACTAATTCAGCAGTCTCTTTAATTAGTAACTGAGTTTCAACGAATGGTTTCTCGTAGAACGTCATTACATTTGCATTACCGTCAATAACCGCGCTGGCATACTCTTTAATATCTGGTAACAGTTCATTCTTCGCAGAACTGTAATTTAATAATAATTCAATTCGTTTCTCAATTAATGCACGTCTAAATGACTGTGCAATATCACTGTTTAACTGCTGACTTGCATTGATAGCATAAATACATTCTTTTGCAAATTTGTTGTTGACTGCTTTTGCATACTCTGCATTATTCATACACTTTAATGGTTCGTATTCTTGTCTACGAGACTCGTTATATAAAGTTTTTCCAAGGTTATACAAAATTTGTACGCCCCCATTTCTACAGTCCAGGACTATATAATCAGCATTAAAATCTTCAAATAATTCTCTGATCCTTAATGTCTGAAGAGTGGTATCACCCATCTGATTAGATTCAATATATGAAACCTCTCTACGATAACCTTGTTTTAATTCTAACCCACCTTTACCGTCTACCGTACTTGTGTCCACGGTCATAACTTCTGGTATGGCTCTTAAACAAGTATAGATTGAATTATCGTTTTGTTTTCCTGCGACAAAAGCAATATCACAGGCAACAATACGAATTTCACCATCTTGTTTTGGAATGTTACATTTCCATTTCTTATCCATTGACATAATAGAGTAGTCTTTAGGATAAAATGGTTGCTTACATTTCTGATTTTCAGTAAGCATTGAATATGTAAAAAACGCAGATGTGTTTTCACAAATGCGTTCATTTAAAAACTCCAACTTCCATGTCAGAGGGTCTTGTTTCTTTTTCTCTTGTATTAACTGTTTTCTAGTTTTGATACCAGCTGATAAGATAGCCGCCTCGTCAAAAGCTAGAAGAGTAGAAGGTAGTCCATTCATCATATCCTTTGCAACGGAGTCTACCAATCCCCACATCCAAACTTCAGGTGTATCATAGTAACTAGAACTAATATAAATATCTACTGGTTCTTCCAGTAAATCTTTGTTATTTTTATAAAAATCGTCCAACATATATGGTGCTGGTCTTGTAGTCTGCATTGGAGAAAGAACAGAGTCATCAATGTTCTTCTCAATCATTCTACATTCTTCTCGTATTAGACAATGAGATCTATATCCACGAGAGTTCTCAGATGCAGCACAAACTGTAAAAGTACTGTGATTCCTAAATACAACTTGCATAGCATTTGAGTTTATCTTTTTAATTTCTAATATTTCTTTTCGTAGCATAGGCGACCACGACATCAACTCATTTTGTATCTTATCAGTTACAATTAAGTTTGCCTGTTTCAATGTAGCAGAAGAGCAGACTATCTTACTATATGGTCGCAATATACATCTACATACAGAGTAGACAGCAATAATAAATGACTTACTTGCCGCACGACTTGCTATAATAGCAATCATATTTGAGTTTCCCATAAAGTATAGAATAATTTTCTGATACCAATGGAGTTTAATTCCCAAATACATCTCTACGAATAGATGTAAATTTCTACGAAAGAATGTATTCCACATCAACGCATGTTGGCAATTTTTCTTATTTGACAAAAAATGTGTGTTAGGAAACTTAGTGTGAAGAACCGCTTGATTTTTATCTTCAAAACTATTCATCTACAGAATCCTCTACATTAAATTCTTCATCTCTTTGATTTGTTTTAAGCAAAATATTTTTAAGTGGACGAAGAACAAATCTTTCAAATTGACCTCTAATTCCCTCAAAATCTTCATACATCTTTTTGTCTTTATAGTATTCTTCTGGAGTATATTGAGAAATCTGCTCCATAAAGATTCCCCAACAATCATCAGCGTTTTTGTCTGTTTCCTGAACAGTTTTTAATCCAGCTTTGGTAAATGTTTTTCCATATTCACTATTTGCTTTTGCATAACCATCTAAGTCACTATTTTTAAGTGATTTCATCATGAGAAGATTTAGATGACATAATGACTTTACGAATATTTCCTGGTTAGAGTCGCAATTAGGATTTGCTTTCTTAAGCATCTTATAATGTTCTTCAAGTAATGCATAATCATCCTCACTGAATATTCCAACTCCCCATCTATCCATTGCAGCTTTAGTAATTGAAATTCCATCTTCTTCAGCTTGTTCTCTTGATTCAATTATGACTCCACGTTCTTCATCCAAAGTAGTGTCATAAGTTTTATCTTTATACTGAATAAGATTTACCTTTGAAATATATGTTGCAATTCTTGAACGATTTTTATTAACCTTTCTACTTGCAGACAGTAAAGATTCACAGTAATACATATCAAATTTTTCGCAAATTCTTCTTATTGCCATATCTTCATCACCACCATAAACAGTGGTGTAGTGTTCAAATAATTTATCCAAACATTTTCTACAAATTGGTAAATGATAATCCCACCCAGCGTGTAATTCGCTTTGTGAAGCTGGAAAATTACCATCTAGTTTTTTATACCCAGTTGAGCAACATGGACATTTGTAAAAATTTGGTTCATCATCTTTTGAGAATTTAATTTTCTGCACACTTGTATCACTTGATGGTGCAGTAGTTTTTAAAGTTCTAGTAGATGTTTTATTCTTTTTAGCGGGCATAATGCACCATCCTTTCATTCTGTTTTATCTAAGGTGTTTCTTCTGAGTCTTCTGACTCAGTTGGGTTTGTAGGTTCTGGTTCAGCTGGTTCTAAATCTGGATTTGTTGGTTCTGAATCAGATGTTGTAGATGACTTGAATAATGAAGTGTCAACTGTGAAATCAGAAACCTGAACAACCATAATATCTGTTTTTCTGTAAGTGCCATCGTTGATTAATTTCTCAACATAAGCATCAACTTTTTCTAAATCTGCAAATTCTCTTGGTACAGTTTCGCCATCTATTGTTGTTAAATTAAACTGCCAATACGATTCAACACCTGCGTCTTTTTTCTTAATCATTACGTTATACATAATAGTTCCTCACTTTCTTTCGAATTGTCGATTTTTAGTCATAAGAAAACCGACAATCCATATAGGAAAGTCGGATATATGTTTACGGCAAAGCCGTTTAATTCAATTAAACCTACCGTGGTACGCATTGCAAAGAGGCGTGGTAGAGTGTACTGGCCACCTTACTCGTCAGTGACGTTCCTAATGGCAATTACGGAATTGAACCGTAAATTATAGTCGAAACTATCCTGTTTGCCTGAATAATTAAAATAGGGTAGAGGAGTGTACCTCTACCTTTATTATAAAATAGGAGAGTACTTCGACACTCTCCTAAATCAAATTCATATTTTATGATATTCTGAAAAATTCAGACTTAACGTGTTCTTGATTTTTTCTATAATATCTTTCTGTAGTAGAAATATTACTATGCCCAGCAATAGCTTGAGCAATAACAATATTATCTGTGCGATTTACAATAGTACAAATTCTCTTAACTCTGAATCTGTGCGGATGAATACGATCCACGCCAGCCTCATCTGATAATCTAGCAAATAATCTTTCAATAGAATTCTTTTTTACAGGACGTGGTTCACCTTTGTTACAAGTGAATAATATATCAAGTTCATCAGTTCTTGTATTAAGATACTCTTGTAAATAATATTTGGCAGTATCAGTTAGATATACAGTTCTTGGCTTATTTCCTTTACCAATGATGTACACTTCAGACTTCTCCCAATTTACATCTGATAATTTAGTCTCACACATTTCTGTAATACGACAGCCAGTAGAATATAAGAATTCTATAATGGCTCTATCCCTAATACTTTTGCATGCATTTTTAAACTTCTCAATCTCTGAGTCCGTCAACTCACGCTCTGGCATTGTATCTTTCTTGATAGGAAGAACAGTACGCATTGGTGATTTATCTATATAGTCATTATTAACCATCCAATCGAATAGCACACAGAATACTACACGCATTCCTTCCAATGTTGTATTGGATACGCCACGATTTTCTTTATACCAAGCAAGATAATATTTCATTTCATCTGATTTAATTTTTGTTAAATCCTTATTATTAAAAAACTCAAGCAT
>JAGHUL010000036.1 GCA_018064825.1 Candidatus Colivicinus equi | reverse complement strand
TTGATGAAATGGAAAGGTAAGACAGATTTAGATCCAATAATCTTAACCTCACATTTAGATGTTGTACCAGCAGAAGGTAAGTGGACATATCCACCATTCTCGGGAACAATAGCAGACTCAAAAGTATGGGGAAGAGGATCAGGTGATATTAAGTGTGGTGTCTTTAGTTTTTATCAAGCTGTTGAAGAACTATTAATTGAAGGTTATGTACCAAAATGTGATGTCTATTTAGGATCTAGTTGTACTGAAGAGATTGGTGGCGATGGTGCTCCTAAATTAGCTAAATACTTTAAAGACAAAAATATTAAATTATATATGTTGTCAGACGAAGGTGGTGGTCTTACTAGAGATCCAATTGGTGGTATTAAGGGTACTTTTGCGGCTATTGGTATTTTTGAGAAAGGCTATGGAGACTTAAAGTTTTCAGCTAAATCTAATGGTGGTCATTCATCTACTCCACCTAAAAATACACCTATTGTAAGACTAGCTAAATTTGAAAGCTATGTAGAAGATCATAATCCTTTCAAAGTAGCCTTTTCTAAGGCCGTAGAAGCGATGTTTGATAATCTAGCACCATACTCTAATAGCTTCTTATTAAAGCTTGTCATGGCTAATTTATGGCTATTTAAACCTATATTAAAGAAAGCTATGCCAGCAATATCTTCAGAAGCTGCCGCAATGCTTCAAACAACTATAGCCTTCACTACTCAAAAAGGCTCAGATGGCTATAATGTCATACCTCAAGAAGCATATGTCACAGGAAATCTAAGATATATTCCACACGAAAATGCTGAAGAAGCAAACAAGAAGATAATCGATATCGCAAAACGATATGATATAGAAACAACAATTATTAAATCATCACCATCATCAAAATCATTAGATCTAAACTCAGAACAATATAAACAAACAGTTGAATGTATAAAACAGACATTCCCACAAGTAGGCATCATGCCATACGTAGTAACAGGTGGAACAGATTCAAGATTCTATGATGAAGTATGTGATCACTGTATAAGATTCTCACCAGTAATGTATGGACCAGAGCAAAACAAAGGTATGCATGGTATTGATGAAAATATCGAACAAGGATGTCTACCACCAGCTGTAGATTACTATAAGAATCTAATTAAGCTCCAAGAAAAAAGAGCATAATACTACACAAAATAAAATACCTCCTGTAAACTAAAGTTGAGGAGGTATTTTTATGAAAATTGCATTCTTTGATACAAAGAAATATGATATCGAATCATTCAAACAATATGATACAAATAACGAATTTAAATATTATGATACACGCTTAACAATAGACACAGTAGATCTAGTAAAAGGTTATGAGTGCATATGTATATTCGTAAACGACATTGTAAATAAAGAAGTAATAGACAAATTAGTAGAATACAAGGTAAAACTAATACTACTAAGATGTGCTGGTTATAACAATGTCGATCTAGAATACTGTCATAACAAAATACATGTCTTTAGAGTACCAGCCTATTCACCATATGCAGTAGCAGAACACGCAATGGCACTATTACTAACATTAGTAAGAAATACACACAAAGCCTATATCAGAACAAGAAACTATAACTTCTCACTAGATAAACTAGAAGGCTTTGACTTACACAATAAAACAATAGGTGTAATAGGAACAGGCAAAATAGGAAAAGCCTTCATAGATATATGTAAAGGCTTCGGCATGAAAGTTATAGCCTACGATATATTTAAACAAGAAAATATCGAATATGTATCATTAGAAGAACTATATAAGAATTCAGATATCATCTCACTACATTGTCCATTAACTAAAGATTCATATCACATGATAAATAAAGAATCTATCTCAAAAATGGACAAACAACCAATAATCATCAACACATCAAGA
The DNA here is from genome assembly GCA_018064825.1 of Candidatus Colivicinus equi. GTDB lineage: Bacteria > Bacillota_I > Bacilli_A > Erysipelotrichales > Erysipelotrichaceae > Colivicinus > Colivicinus equi. The sequence goes on along the minus strand of JAGHUL010000036.1, from coordinate 630 downwards.
GGAGGACTAATAGACGCAAAAGACTTATTGCAAGCCCTAAGAAAGAAAGAATTAAAAGGTGCATGTCTAGACGTCTATGAAGAAGAATCAAGCATCTTCTATAAAGACTATTCATCAGAAATAATAGAAGACGATATCTTACAAGGACTAATCTCATTGCCAAATGTCATCTTAACATCACATCAAGCATACCTAACAAAAGATGCACTAGATAACATAGCACAAACAACAATCAGCAATTATAATGATTACATCAATCAAGGATATGGTGATAATGAATTATGTTATGGCTGTGGTAAAGTTGATGAATGTATGAAAAATAGAAAACATAAATGTTTCTAAAATAAAAGGGTGTTACTTAATGTAATACCCTTTATACCATTTAGCGAACTTAGATAAACCATCCTTTAAACTAGTACTTGGTTTAAAACCAAAGTCTTTTTCTAATTCACTTACATCCGCATATGTAATAGGTACATCACCCTTAGCCATCTCAACTAATTCCATATGACTATTAATATCAAATGACTTATCTAATACACCCTCTTCAATTAAACATTCAGAAAGTGTCTTCACAAAATCCATAAGATTCTCAGGATGATTATTACCAATGTTATAAACCATATAATT
>JAGHUL010000015.1 GCA_018064825.1 Candidatus Colivicinus equi | reverse complement strand
TTAGGTGTTGAACTTCAAGATTTAGAAGATATTGAAGAAGATGCAGGTTTAGGAAATGGTGGTTTAGGTAGATTAGCCGCATGTTTCATGGATTCACTTGCGACATTAAACTATCCTGGTAATGGAAATACTATTAGATATCAAAATGGTTTATTTAAACAATTAATTGAAGGTAATCGTCAAGTTGAAGTTCCTGACCAATGGTTAAAGATTGGTAATCCATGGGAAGTTAGAAAAGCTGATAAAGCAGTTGACGTTAGATATTATGGCTATGTTGAAATCACAAGAAAAGAGTCTGGAGATTTAGAGTTCCATCGTAAGAATACTGAACATATTTTAGCTGTACCATATGATATGGCTATTCCTGGTTATCGTAATGGTATCGCTAATACTTTAAGAATGTGGAATGCGGAAGCTTCTGATGACCTACCTGAAGGTAGAGATTATCGTAAATATCTATCAGATGTTGCGGATATTTGTTTGAACTTATATCCTGATGATTCTACAGAACACGGTAGGATGCTTCGTATTAAACAAGAATATTTCTTTGTTTGTGCTGGTATTCAATCTATCGTTAATGAACATTTACGTGTATATCCTAATTTAGATAATTTTGCGGATAAAGTTGTTATCCAATTAAATGATACTCATCCTGCTTTGGCAATCCCAGAAATGATGAGATTATTCATGGATAACTACGATGTTCCTTGGGATAAGGCTTGGAATATCGTAACTCATACTTTTGCATATACGAACCACACTGTTATGCAAGAAGCACTAGAAAAATGGCCAGTTGATTATATTAAAGTACTTCTTCCAAGAATATATTTAATCATTGAAGAAATTGATGCTCGTTTTAAAGATCAACTATATCATATGGGCAAAGATCATAACTTTATTGATTCGGTTTCTATTATTTCTAATGGCAATGTTAGAATGGCTAACTTATCTATCGTTGGTTCATTCTCTGTCAATGGTGTTGCGAAGATTCATAGTGACATCATCAAGAATGATACATTTAGAGATTTTTATTCAATTTATCCTGATAAGTTCAACAACAAGACTAATGGTATAACTCCTAGAAGATGGTTATTCTATGCTAATAAAGAGTTATGTGATTTAATTGAAAAATATATTGGTCCTGAATTCAAACATGATTTCAGAAAGATTGAGAATTTGTTAGAACATGTTGACAACAAGGAACTACAAGAAGGTTTTTTAGAAGTTAAATATCAAAAGAAACAAGAACTATCTAGATGGGTTAAGAAGAATTACAATATCGATATTGATCCAAATTCAATCTTTGATACTATCGCTAAGAGATTACATGCATATAAACGTCAATTATTAGATGCTCTATATATCATGTCTTTATACTTCAAGATTAAAGAAGAAGGCTATACAATGCCTAAGACAACATTCTTATTTGGTGCTAAGGCTGCAAGTAGTTATACTTTTGCGAAAGATGTTATCCATCTAATCAACTGTATGGCTGAAGTAATCAATAATGATCCTGAAGTTAACAAATACATCAACGTCGTCTTCATTCCAAATTATCGCGTTACTGTTTCTGAAAAATTAATGCCTGCTACTGATATTTCTGAACAAATATCTACTGCTGGTAAAGAAGCTAGTGGTACTGGAAACATGAAGTTCATGATGAATGGTGCTGTTACATTAGGTACTTTAGATGGTGCTAATGTTGAAATTCAAAACTTAGTTGGTGAAGACAATTGTGTTATCTTTGGCTTACATGAAGATGAAGTAAGTAAACTAAAACACAGTGGTTACCATCCATTTGATTATTACAATAATAATCATGTCATCCATCGTATCATTGATTCACTTACTGATGGCACATGGTCAAGCAATCACGAAGACTTTAGAGATATCTCTAATGAATTCTTGATTAGAAACGATGAATATATGATTCTTGCGGACTTTGATGCTTATTGTAAAGCTCATGATAAGATGTATGAATATTATAGTGATCCTCATGGTTTTGCGAAGAAGTGTTTAATCAATATCGCTAAATCAGCTTATTTCTCAAGTGACAGAACTATTGAGGAATATGTCGAAGATATCTGGAAAGTTAGAAAGATATTCAAGTAAAGATTAGGATTTCCTAATCTTTTTTATTACAAATTTAATATTTTTAGTGCCTTTTTGTATTTTCTCAAGAATAAATATATAAAGGAGTTTTTGATTATATTTAATGGCCATTAATAAATCAAAGAATTACTATGCTTGAAAAGCAAAATAAGGAGATTATTTAAGATGTTATCGATTAGACTTAGTGAAAATGAAGAGAAGATGCTTAAGATGGTAGCTAATTTTGAAGGAGTTAGTGTATCACAGTTTGTAAGAAATGCTTTAGATCAAAAGATTGATGATTTATATGATGTCAAAATTGGTCAAGAGGGATTAGAAAAATATCAAAATGGAGAAACCAAAACTTTTACTTATGATGAGGTATTTGTGAATGAATAGTTCAATGAAGATCTGTGAAGGATGTTATAAGACCATACAACAATTAGATGAAACTAGTAAGATGTTATTTAAGAAGTTTGTAGATAAACATTTATTTAATAACGATGAATATTATAGAGACAAGTTATCTAATATCGAGCGTTATCGAATTGGCAGTTATAATCTACTTACATACAAAGACGAAAACGCGATTGTGCTATTAGAACTTGTGCCTGGTTTTAAGAGCAATTCGGTTAAGAATTAAGATTAATGCGTAGAATAATTGTTATCGTTATTAGTGCTATTGTATCTATTTGTATACTTTGTATTGGCGCTTATTTCATATATGATCGAATCTTTAGTTTGACCTCAGTCTATGTCGCAAGTCACAATCTATCACAACGTAGTTTAATCAAAGAAGATGACCTGCTCGAAATTAAGATTCCTAAACTATATGTAAGAGAAGATTTTTATGACAATAAGGATGATATTGTAGGTAAGTATGTGAAACTATCTTATAGTATTCCTAAGGGCAGCTATATCTACAAAAGTGCTATTGAAGATGATTTTGTGGATATTGCTTATAGTCTATTAAACAAAGATGAAGTTTCTTATGACATCTATTGTAATGAAGTAAAGATTAATCCAGGTAGTCTAGCTAAGAATATGAATCTAGATATCTATTTAACTATCAAGAATAAAGAAGAAGTAGTTTCTGATTTACTTATTTCTAATTTAAGAATTATTGGTTTCTACGATATAGAGGGTAACTTAATCAAAGATTATGATAAAGGTACAAGAGTACATATTGTCGAGGTTGCCGTAAATAAAGATGATGTACCTTTACTAAATAAAGCTATGGTATTAGGCGATATAAGAGTTGTGGTGACAAGTGATACTTACTACAATAATAGTGGTACTTTGGTTAATGAAAATTCAAAGTTGTTCACTTATATAAATGAAAAAGACGATTAAATTAATACTATTAATATCTTGGCTTGGCCTTATATATTATTTTTCTAGCCAAGTCGCAAGTGAATCTAGTAAAGTTTCTAGTGGCTTATTAGCTAAGCTATATGTTTTCTATCGTCTATTTGGAAAACTATCACTTTCTGAATATTTGATTGCTTTTTCTAAATTGATTAGAAAGATTGCGCACTTTAGTGAATACTTTATCTTAGGAATACTTTCTTATACAAATATGAAGGAATACTTTAAAGATAATCATCATTTTGTAAGTATTTTATTCTGCATGATTTGTGCAATTGTTGATGAGACACATCAACTATTTGTCCCAGGTAGAGCTTATGGAGTAATAGATATCTTAATTGATTCTTGCGGTAGCGTTTTAGCAATTATTCTATGCCATCTAATTATTAAAAGATGGTTAAAGAAATATTAGTTATTCTATTATTACTACTTTCTGGTTGTGGCAGGCATCGTGTTGTCGCATGTGAATTAAAAGACCAAGAAAAAGAGATTCATATCAATATTGAAGCTACTAATGATGATATTGATAAGATACATATTGAAGAAGCTTTGTATATACCGTATAAATATTTATTAAGTAAAGAATCATTAATAGAAATAGAAAAGCAAATAGATAAAGACTATAAACTTATCGATAATAAGCTTGTTTTTGAATATGATGTCTTAATTGATGAAAAGTATAGTTTTAATGAAACAATTAAGAAATTAGATAAGGAGTATTTTTATTGTGAATGAAATAATGCTTCCCCGTGAGAAAGCTTTGAAATATGGTATCTCTTGTTTGAGCAATTATGAGTTATTAGCTCTCATTATTAAATCTGGATACAAAGATAGTAGCGTCTATGAGCTTAGTGATGACTTATTAGAATTGTGCCATGGTTTTGATAATCTGCTTTCTTTATCTTATGAAGAGTTAACTTCAATAAAGGGAATAAAGAAGGCTAAGGCTTTAGAGATTATGGCTATCTTAGAAATTGCGAAAAGGCTTTCTAAAGTTGATTGTATTAGACAAGAATCTTTAGATAATCCTAATAAGGTTATTGAATGGTTACGCTTTAATATTGCGTTTTCTGATCATGAAGAATTCTTTGTGGTTTATCTAAATGGTAAGGGAGGAATCATCAAGTATGAATCTTTATTTAGAGGCTCAAAGTCTAGTTCTATTGTGGCTATTGATGAGGTCTTGAGGAAAGCTTTGCTTCTTAAAACCAGCGCTATTTTAGTTGCTCACAATCATCCTTCAGGTAATGTAGAACCTTCACGTAATGATATAAACATTACAACTAAATTAAAACGATCATGTGAAATGTTGGACATTCCTTTATTAGATCATATTATTGTTTCTAAAGAGTCTTATTTTAGTTTCAAAAACCACGGTTTACTATGAGATAATTATATAGATGAGGAAAATTGTAATTATCTTATTAGTATTATTGCTTTGTGGTTGTAGTACTTATATCGATTTAGATGCTTCACTTGATGAAGCATTTTCTAAAGAGCACGATACTTTAAATATTAGAGATAATTGTGCTGTTACTTACTATAATTATTACTTACCTAGTGATATGGTTGAATATGATTATAAAGACAATATCTTACTTCTTGGCTATAAAGATTCTAATATTATCTTAAATTTAAATATTCCTTCTATCATTAATGAACAATATTACACCGATTATGTCGCGAAAGATGAAGGGTTCTTTGACGAAGATAAACTAGTTTATTCACATACGGGCACATATAGTGATATTAGAAATCGTGAGTTTGATTATTTTTATCGTCTATATCAATATGATGGTCGTTACTTAATGCATTTAATGTCTAGAACAGTTAATATATATAGTTCTTGTAATAAATATGATGTTGTACCTATCAGTTCAAAGATGCTATTACTTGCTAGAACTATTAAAGTTGATGAAGATGATGTGGTGACTGATTATAGTGCTAAAGAAGTCATTGACTACGAGAAGAAACAAGTTAATTTATTTGATTTAGTAGTGCCTGTCAATGGTAAAGTCGAAGAATTATTAATTGATTAATAAAAAGTAGTGTAAAATAGATGTAAGGAAGTCAAATGTATGAGCGATATCAAACAAAAATTCATTAATATCTTGTTCGATGGCGAAGATGAAGAGGAAGAAGAAGTAGTTGCGGATGCTCCAATTGCCGATGTTAGACAAGAGACAAAGAAAGAAGCATCAAGTGTTAAAGCAGCTGATCTTATGTATAAAAAACCTCAATCAGCTTTTATTGATGTTGATGAAAAACCAATCAGCGCTAAAGAATTGTTGACAGATTCTAAAGAAGAAGATGATGAAGAGTATGTTTTATCTCCTCAACTTTCTCCTATTTTCGGTATTATCAACAATAATGGTGAAGCAGTTCATGTCGAAGTTTCTAAACGTAATGAGGAACAGGTTAAAAAACCAGAAGACGTTCATTTAGATATTATTCCTTCACCAATTTATGGTTATGGAAATTCTGAGGAGTCTAAACACAACTTTGATGAAGAGACTTATATAAATAAAGATATCCGTCACATCTTCAATGACGATGTAGATGATGAAACAATCGTTGTTGATCAAGAAATAAATCTTTTTGAAGATTTTGAGGACTACAAATAATGTACTATTTTATCGGAATTAAAGGCACAGGTATGGCTAGCTTAGCTATGATGCTTCATGATTTGGGCTATGAAGTATGTGGCAGCGATCTGACGAAGCATTTTTTTACTGAAGACGAATTAGTAGAGAAGGGTATTAAGATTTTACCTTTCAACAAAGACAATATTAAAGATAATTATACGGTTATTATCGGTAATGCTTTTTTAGAGGATTTTGAAGAAGTAGTTGCCGCAAGAAATAATAAGACTTGTACGTGTTATAGATATCATGAATTCTTAGGCGAACTAATGAAGAAGTATACTTCTATTTCTGTATGTGGCTCTCATGGTAAAACAACAACAACTACTGTATTAAAGACCGTTCTTTCTAAATTTAAGAAGACTGGTTATTTGATTGGCGATGGTGAAGGATTCTTGGCTCAGGATAGTGAATATCTATGTGTTGAATCTTGTGAATTTAAACGTCATTTCTTGGCATATCATCCTGAATATGCAATTATCACAAATATCGAAATAGATCATATTGACTATTTTAAAGATGAAGAAGATTATTTCAGTGCTTATCAACAATTCGTTTCTAATGTAGGTAAGGCTGTATTCTATTGTGGCGATGATCCTTGGTGTCAAAAACTTAAGATTGATTGTGAACATTTTAGTTATGGCTTGAATGAAAATAATGATTACTATATTTGTAATTTTGATAACACAAATGTTGATTCTAGTTTCGATATGATGTTTAGAGGTGAGTTTGTCGCAAGATATACGGTTCCTGTAGTAGGTGACCATATGTTATTAGATGTCTTAGGCGTATTGAGTTTGGCTCATTATCTAGGCTTTGATCAAAAGATTGTAGCAGATTCATTACATGAATTTGTAGGTCCAAAAAGAAGAAATGTCATTGAAGAATATAAAGACACAATCTTCGTTGACGATTACGCACATCATCCAACAGAAGTTAGAGTTACATTACAAGCATGTAGAAAACGTTTCCCTAGCAAGAGAATCGTCGCAATATTTAAACCACATCGTGCAAGTAGGGTAAAATACTTCGCAAAACAGTTTGTTGAAGCACTTGAACTTGCGGATGATATCTACTTGTTGGATTTCTCATCAATTGATGATAAACAAGACGGAACTGATATCGATATTAGTTATCTAGCTGATATGATTCCACATGCCAATATCTTACCAGAAGATGATATTGGTGCAGAAATCTTATCTGAATATAAAGGCCAATGTTTAGTCTTTATGTCTAGTAAAGATATCTACAATATAGCTAAAAAAGTTAAACAATTATTATAAATTGTAAAGGCATTCATTTTCTTGAAAAAATTTTCATAAAATTGTACCATAGAGGTAGTGAGGTAAAGAAATATGGATGCTTTTTTAAATTCATTTCATGATTTAAGTAATACCCTTATTCCTATTTTAGGGGTTATTATTCTTGTCATTGTTATTATTCTATTAATCAACATTATTGGTTTAGTAAGATCTGCAAAGAAAGTTACAGATCGACTACCTGAAACAGTTGGTTTAACTAATAAGAGTATCGAGAAGGTCCAAGCACCTTTAGATACAATGGTAAAGATGTCAGCTACTGTTGATAAAGTTCATGATGAAGCAATAGATGCCGCAAAAGCTACAAAAGATTTTATTGTTACAAATATTGATGTCATCAAAGAAAAAATCACTAGTAGAACTGATAAAACAGACGAAATAGAACTTCAAGAACCTGTTAAAGAAGACAAGATTGGAGAGTAATAATGGATAATACTGAAGTAAAAAATCAAGTTGAAGAAGTTGTTGAAGACTTAAAAGCAAAAGTTAATGACCTTGATGAAGCTTGTAAAGATGTTGATAATCAAACAGTTAAAGATATTCAAAATAAAACTATCGCAACATTGAATCTTGCGATTGAAAGAATTACGACAGCTGCAAATGAAATGATTAATTCTGAAGAAGTTCAAAAAGGTGTAGAATTTGTCAAAGCAAAATCAAAAGATTTATATGACAATGCTTTAAAGAAAATCGAAGAAATCAAAGGTAATGAAGAATTAAATAAAGCCTTTGAAAAAGCTGAAGACTATGTTGCAAATGCTGCAAAAACAGTAGGCGAAACAGTTGAAAAAACTGAAGTATACCAAAATGCAAAACAACAAGTAGACAACTTTATGAATAAAAAAGAAGTAAAAGACGCAATCAATAACGCAAAGAAAGAAACAGTAAATATTGCCGAAAAAGCATTAGATACATTAAAAGATTGGTTAGATCCTAAGGAGTAGTTCATGAAAAAAGTAACTATTTATGAGGTTGCCAGAGAATCCAACGTATCATTAGCTACTGTCTCAAGAGTTATTAATGGTTCTACTGCTGTTAAAGAAGATACAAAACAAAGAGTAGAAGAAGCAATTAATCGTTTAGGTTATCGTCCTAATGCCATTGCGCAAGGTTTAGCTCTATCAAGGACAACAACTATTGGTTTGATTATTCCTGCCAACTCTATTACCTTCTCAGGAAGGCTTATTAACGGATTATGTGATGTCGCAAAGATATATGAATATTCTGTATATCTACACACCATCACTGAAGGTGTAACAGACATTAAAGAAATCATCGACGAAGTAATTAAATCTAGAGTTGATGGTGTTATTATCTATGCAGATAAGAAATTAGATGATTCAGTAAAATTATTAGAAGAATATAATATCCCAATGATTGTCATTGGTGACAAGATTTCTTCTGACAGTATTTGTTCAGTTTATGTTGACTATGAAAAGGCTGTCTATGAATTATGTAACGAATATCTAGACAAGGGTATTGATGATATTGGTATCTTACAAGATCATCGAAATGACAATCGTTCAATACAAATGAGAAAGGGTGCTGAAAAAGCATTCAAAGAACATAAGAAAGAATATACAGGCTATGTTGAAGTAGCTAAAGATAATCGTTCAACTTATAAATTCTTAAAATCATACTTTAAGAATCATTCACATAAAGTATTTATTGCGGACCGTGATTCTCAAGCAATGGCTGCATTAAATGTTGTTACAGAATATGGTGTTAAGGTTCCTGAAGATATGGAATTAGTATGTATGAATGAATCGAAGTACACTTCATCAGTTAGACCTGAAATCAGCTCATTTGTTGTACCTAGTTATGATATTGGTGCCGTATCTATGAGATTGATGACTAAGATGCTTAAGAATGAAGATGTGGAAGAAAAGGAAAAGTGCTTAGATATTTTATATCAACCAAGAAGCACTACTAAAGAATAATTATGGGAATATATGAAGAATTAGTTTGGCGTGGACTTATTAAAGACGAAAGTTCACCTGAAATAAAAGATCTATTAAATAAAGGTGGTTTAACCTTCTATATTGGCACCGATCCAACTGGTGACTCTTTACATATTGGTCACTTCTCAAGTTTTTTAATTTCTAAAAGATTAAAAGATGCAGGACATCATCCTATTCTATTAGTAGGTGGCGGCACAGGATTAATTGGTGATCCAAAACCAGATGCCGAAAGACCAATGATCACTAAAGAAGAAGTAGATCATAACTATGAATGTTTAAAGAAACAAGCTGAAAAGATTTTTGGTTTTGAAGTTGTTAATAACTATGACTGGTTGAAAGAATTCTCTTTCATTGATTGGTTAAGAGATGTTGGCAAGTATTTCAATATCGGTTATATGTTGAACAAAGATATCATTAAGAGAAGATTAGATGAAGGTATCACTTATACTGAATTCTCTTACATGACAATGCAAGCATACGACTTCCTTCATTTATATGAATCTAGAAATGTAACTTTACAAGTTGCAGGTCAAGACCAATGGGGTAATATTACTGCTGGTATTGAACTTACAAGAAAGAAACTTGGTAAAGAAGTATATGGTTTTACAATGCCATTATTAACAAAATCAGATGGTTCTAAATTTGGTAAAACAAATGGTAAAGCTATTTGGTTAGATATCAATAAGACTTCAGCATATGAGATGTATCAATTCTTTATCAATTCTGAAGATGATAAAGTTATTGATTACTTGAAGTTCTTAACATTCTTATCAAAAGAAGAAATAGAGAAGCTAGAAGAATCAAATAAGAATGAGCCACAATTACGTTTAGCTCATAAAGCTTTGGCAAAAGAAGTTATCACTTTCTTACATGGCGAACAAGCTTATGAATCAGCTGTTAAGATTGCGAATACTTTCTTCAAAGGTGATTTAAAAGAACTTACAATTGATGAAATTAAACAAGGTACTGCTGACTTAGAAAAGATTAAGATTGAAGATGGTACAGGTTTAATTAATGCATTAGTATTAGTTGGAGCTTGTAAGTCAAATCGTGAAGCTAGAGATTTAATTAATGGTTCATCAATCAGTATCAATGGTGAAAAAGTTACTGATATGAATTTTGTTTTAAATAAAGCTGATGCCTTTAATAATGAACTTACTATTATTAAGAAAGGTAAAAAATTCTATTACGCAGTAGAGTTCTAAAATGAAAAAAATACTTGTAATATTAATCATTCTAATTAGCCTTAGTGGATGTAACATATTAGGAAATAAAAAGAAAACAGAATTAGACGCGGATGATCGTTATCTAAATCTTATTGAGATTATTAAACAAAACGATACATATACAACTAAGCCTAATAATTTTGACATTAGTGCAGAGATGGCAAAGATTGATGGTGGCTATCGTTTTTATGTGACTATTGATAACCCACGTACCGCAATGTATGATGTAGAAGCTATCGCGATTGAAGATGATGTCGATTATGGAACGACAATGGCTGCCAATATTGGTATCTTTGATGAAAATCAATACAACATGATTCCTAATCAATCTAATCCTGATCGTGGTTATGTAAAAGGGGTTGTTATCTCTTCAACTACACAAAAAGATGAAACAAGATTGTATGTATTAGTACAATGGAAACGTAGTGATCTTTCTACGACATATCGAGAAATATTTAGTATAGATGTTTCTTATTTGGGGTAATGAAAGATGGAAAATACTAAGGTTAAGCAATCACTATTAATAGGAGCTCTAACGAGCTCTTTTGGTGTTTTTGTCTCTAAACTCTTAGGTTTATTCTATTATTCACCATTAAATGCGACAGCTGGTGCTTATAATATGTCTTTCTACAATATCTCATATTCTTACTATGAGGTATTGTTACAGATATCATCGGCTGGTATTCCATTCGCGATTGCAGCACTAGTCGCAAAATATGCAGCTAAAGAAGACTATAAGACTGTCTTATTAGTTAAGAAGATGGGCATTTCTTTAGTTATGGGGCTTTCTATAATTGCTTCAATCGGTTTTGTCTTCTTGGCAAATCCTCTAGCTAGACAATCACTTGGCTCTTCAGCTCCATTAAGCGATATAGAAGATTTAAAGAGATTATTCTATATTCTTACGATAGCTGTAATATTAGTTCCTTTTTTAAGTGCAATAAGAGGTTATTGCCAAGGATTAAAACGTTTAGATATCTATGCTTCTGGTCAAGTCCTAGAACAATTTGTAAGAGTACTGTCAATTATTTTCTTTGCTTATATATTTGTAAAGGTCTTAAATTTTGATTCAATATGGGCTATCTATATGGCTCTTGCGGCAGCTAGTATTGGTGCCTTAATTGCTATTATTTATACAAAGCTTTTAGCAAAGAAAGATGAAAATAGGGTTGAGGAACTAGCTAAGGTTCAAGAAGACCCTGGTCGCACTAAAATTGAAGTCACAAAAGAAATCATCGCTTTAGGTATTCCATATTTAGTAGTCTCGGTGTTATCTAATGCCACGATGATTATTAATACTACTTTCTTTATTGATTACATGACAAAAGTCAATGGTCCTGAGATTTATGAATACGCTAAATTATCTAGTGGTATCTTACAAGCAAACTGCGCAAAATTATCAGGCATTCCTGCTGTAATCTCAACAGGCTTTTGTTCAAGCATGGTTCCTTACTTAACAGAACTATTAGAAAAGAATGATTTTGTAAAACTAAGAAAACAAGTCAATCAGATTCTAGAAGCTGCATTATATGTCTTAGTACCAATGATGCTTATATTCTATTTCTTTAGTAAAGATATCTATTACATCATGTATGGTTCATCTAATTTAGAATTAGGCGCAGATTTATTAAGAACTGCTTGTTTCCAATATTTCTTTGGTGTCATCGATTTAATTTTCTCTTCGATGATGGTTACTTTACGATTAAAAGGCAAGACGATTGTTGTCTTAATTGTAAGCTTTATTATTAAGTTTATTGTCTTCTTCCCATGTGTTAAATTATTTGGCACATATGGAATGTCTTATTCAAATGCGATATATGATTTCATCAACATCTCAATGTATTTGTTCTTCTTGAATAAATACTATGATGTCAACATTTATGCAACCTTAAAACGTTTTGTCTTGATGCTTGGTTGTGGTATGGTTATGGTTATCCCAATTTCATTATTATATGAACTATTAGCTTTTGACTATTCTAGCAGAATCATTGATATTGCTTATATGGGATTATGTGGTATTTTAATGGCTTTAATCTATATTTACATCACAATAAAACTAAATCTTCCACAAAAGATATTTGGCATTAAGAAACCAGATGTATTAAAGATCTTATCTAGATTCAAGGGTTAGATAATTTATTACTTCGTCTATTAAACTAGGTGGAGTAGAGGCTCCAGCTGAAACACAAACTTTATTAACATTTTCTAAATCAGTTCTTACGATATCTTTGTAACTACGTATCAAAAGAACTTTTTTTATGCCTGCACTTTTTCCAATATCAACAAGCTTATTTGTGTTGTTTGATTTTTGATCACCAACTACATACAACAAATCACAATCTTTGATGTTGCTTATGGCTTCTTGACGAGAACTAGTCGCATTGCATATTTCTTTTTCTATGACGATATGAGGATATTTATCCTTAGCTAATTCAATCAAATCAGCTAGTTCTAGATATGACATCGTTGTTTGATTGGTTAAGAATAATTTGTCATTATTAATCTCTAGATTTTCTAAATCATTTTCATTAGTCACTAGATGAATCTTATCAGATATACAAATAATAGCATTTGCTTCAGGATGATTTCTTTTGCCAAAATAGATGACATCATAGCCTTGTTCTAAATGGTCGATGATACTTGCTTTAGTTTTTAAGACGTCAGTACATGTTGCATCAACACAAATCAAACCCTTAGCTAAGGCTTTTTCTTTGATTGAATCCGCAATGCCATGCGCTGTAAAAATGACGATGCCTTGTTCAATCTGCTCCAATAATTCTTCTTTAGTTTTATTTGTATCATCTAGAGTAATAATGCCTAGATTAGATAACTCCTCTGTTACAAAAGAGTTATGAACAATCATTCCTAAAACATATATCTTTTCATTTGGATATTTGATTCTGGTATCTTTGGCTAATTTAATGGCGTTGACAACGCCTTTACAATAACCACTAGGTACGATCCTTTTTACTTCCATATCATTATTGTAACAATGAAAAGACATTTTGTATTGTCACAAATTTATATTAAAATTAATGAGTATGATAAAAGGTTTAAAACAAGAGACATTAGATTTTATTAAATTGAATAATTTTGAAGAATTAACTAAAGTTCAAAACGAAGTTTTAAAGTACACCAAATCAAATAAAGATGTAATTGCTTTATCTAAAACAGGTACTGGTAAAACGCACGCTTATTTGATTCCTATTATGGAGATGATTAATCCAAAATCAAATAAGACTCAAGTTGTAATATCTGTTCCAACTAGAGAACTAGCTTATCAAGTATATAAGAATGCGAAACTTATGAATGAAGTATTGCCTGATTTAAGAATTCAAATGTTGGCAGGTGGCACAGATAAGAATAAAGCTATTAAAAAGTTAGATAATATTCCTCATATCATCATTGGTACGCCAGGAAGAATTAAAGACTTATTCTTATCAAATGCTTTAAGAGTTGATTTTGTACAAATGTTTGTCATTGATGAAGCGGATATGACTTTAGAATATGGTTTCTTAGAGGATATCGATACTGTCTTTTCACATATGGTTAAAGATCCTGAGGTATTGTGCTTTTCAGCTACATATCCTGAACAATTACAAATCTTTATCAAGAAATATCTTGAAAATCCAAAGATGATTGTTGTTGAAGATAAGAAGAGAGATCCTCGTATTGAACATTGTTTGATTAATTGCAAACACAAAGACTATAACGAAAAATTAATTGATATATTAAAGGGTTTCAATCCTTATTTATGCATGATTTTTGCGAATAGTAGAGAATATGCAGAAGATACCTATGAATTATTAAAAAATCATGGCATTGATGCATTACTAATTCATGGTGGATTAGAATCTAGAGATCGTCAAAAGGCTATTAAAGCTTTACAAAATAAGACTAGAAAATATATCATCGCTACTGATGTTGCGGCTAGAGGCATTGATATTGAAGGTGTAAGCCATGTTGTATCAATGGGTTTGCCTATGGAACTTCAATTCTACACTCATCGTGCAGGTCGTACAGGAAGAAATGAAAAAACAGGTATTTGTTATCTATTGTATAAAGAAACTGATATCGACAATATCAAGTTATTAGATAAGAAGGGTATTAATTTCTTAGCAAAGGATTATAAACGTGGTAAATGGGTTGAAACTGCTAATCCAACTAAGAAACGTCAAATTAAAGGTTTTGTTGATGAAAAAGAATTAGTTAAGAAACTAACACGTAAGAACGAAAAAGTAAAACCTAATTATAAAAAGAAAAAGAATCAAGAAATCGAAAGAATCAAGAGACAAAAACGCCGTGATTATATCAAAGGCAAGATCAAAGAAGAAAGAAAAGAAAGATATAAACAAAACGCTAGGAAGAAATACGAAGAACAATGAAAGTTGGATTTATAAGTCTTGGCTGTGCGAAAAACTTGGTTGATAGCGAAAATATCATCGGTCTTTTTGATGATTCGTTTTTTGAGTATGAAGCAGATTTAAAAGAATGCGACGCTATTGTTATTAATACTTGCGGTTTTATCTTAAGTGCTAAACAAGAAGCAATTGATACGATATTAGAGATTGCGGATTATAAAGAACGTAAATTAAAAAAATTAATAGTTGTTGGTTGTTTTGTCCAAAGATATTTTGAGGACTGTTTAAAAGAATTTCCTGAAGTTGATTTATTTGTAAAGATTGAAGATTATCCTAAATTGCCAAAACTACTAGGTCAATTATTTAATCATGAATTTAAACATGATTATGGTAGGAATAGAAAACTAGTTAATAATAACTATACGGCATATCTAAGAATTTCTGACGGTTGCGATAATCGTTGTGCGTATTGCGCTATTCCTTTGATTAGAGGTAATTGCAAGTCTAGAAGAATAGAAGATATTGTTTTAGAGGCAAAGCATCTATATGAACTTGGAGTTAAGGAATTAAATGTTGTTGCCCAAGATACTACTTATTATGGGCACGATATCTATGGTAAGTTCATGCTTAAAGATTTGCTTGTTGAACTAGATAAGATTGAATTCAAATGGATAAGAATTTTATATATGTATCCAGATGAAATTGAAGATGAATTATTGGTTACGATGTCTAAACTAAAGAGGGTACTTCCTTACTTTGATATTCCTATTCAATATGCTAATGACGAATTATTGAAACACATGAATAGAAGAGGAAGCGTTGAATTAATAAGAAATCGTATCAAGAATATTAGAGAATTATTTAAAGACCCAATTATTCGTACTACGATGATTATTGGCTTCCCTCATGAAACTGAAGAAATGTTTAATGATACATTGAATTTTGTTGAAGAGATTAAATTTGACTCTTTAGGTGCCTTTACTTTCTCAAATGAAGAAGATACAGCTGCTTATTCAATGGATGAACAAGTTGATGAAGATATCAAAGAAGAACGCTACGGTAGATTGATGGCAATGCAACAAGAGATTGTCTTAGAAAACAATAAAAAGAAAGTTTCAAAAGTATATGATGTTCTTATTGAAAGATATGAACCATTGTTTAATCGATATGTAGCTAGATCATATATGTCAGCGCCTGATGGAATAGATCCTGTAATTTATATTAGAAGTGAAGATGAGCTTCAAATAGGTGAATTCTATCGAACAAAGATTATTGGATATAAAGATTATGATTTACTTGGTATAATAGAGGAAAGAGGTAAATAATCATGAAATATTATGTTGGTATTGATTTAGGTGGCACAAATGTCCGTGTCGCTAAAGTAAGCGAAGACGGCAAAATCGTGCAAGATGTTATCGCATCTTCTCATGGTCTAGAAGGACCAAAAGTTATCTTAGATAACATAATCAACCTATTAAGAGGTTTTGATTTAAAAGATGTTGTAGGTATTGGCTTAGCTATTCCTGGACCAGTAGATGCAGATAGAAACGTAATTACTCAAGCTACAAATATTCCAGGATGTGAAGGTTATCCATTCGCTGATGTTATTTCTAGAGAATTTGATATTCCAGTTTATCTAGATAATGACGCTAATGCAGCTGGTTTAGCTGAAGCAGTACTTGGTTCTGGCAAGGGTTATAAGACAGTTTATTATCTAACTCACTCAACAGGTATCGGTGGTGGCTTAATCCTTAATGGCAAGATTCATTCAGGTCATAAAGGATATGCAGGTGAAGTTGCTAACGTAATCGTTGATCCAAATGCTAAACAATATGATATCTATAAGAACTTTAATAGAGGCGGTGTTGAATCAGTTGCTTCTGGTACAGCTATTGGCTTAATCGGTAAAGACTTACTTGGTGAAGATTTAGTAAAAGGTGGAAGCGATGTCTTCAAACTTGCTTCTAGAGGAAATGAAACTGCTCAACAAATTATTGATAAGATGGCAAAAGATTTTGCTACTTGCTTAGCTGCTATCAGTGCTATCGTTGCTCCTGATTGCTTCGTAATCGGTGGTGGTGTTTCTCATTCAAGTCATCTATACTTTGATAAGTTAAAAGAATACTTCAAATCTATGGCTCATCCAGCAATGAGGGAGATTCCAATATTAGTTGCTACATTAGCTGAACCTGGTGTTCTAGGTGCAGCAATGATTGCTAAATCACGTGATGAATAATAGTGATGGCTCGAAAGAGCCACACTTTTTGCGAGGAATAAAAATATGTTTTATAACGATTTAAAAAAGTATATTTTAGATGGCAAAGCTGATGAATTCTTAAAGTCGACAATTTGTTTTGATGATGTTAGTAAAGAAAGAGAAAGATATCTTTCTTTATTAGAAAGAGCATATAACTTATTTGGTGATGGTGATTACCACTTTGTATCTTCTCCTGGTAGAACAGAGGTTGGCGGTAACCATACCGATCACCAACACGGCCATTGCCTTACAGCAGCACTAAATATTGATGATGTTTGTGTTTATAAAAAGAATGATTCAAATACCGTTAATTATTACTATGATGATGAAGAAAGACATGTTGATTTATCTGACTTATCAAAACATGATGATGAACATGAATCTTCAACTTCATTAATTAGAGGAATCGCATACAAGATTAAAGAAATGGGCTACGATATTGGCGGCATTGATGCTGTATGTGATGCTAAAGTATTAGTTGGTTCAGGTATTTCTAGTTCAGCATGTTTTGAAGTAATGCTAGCAGAGATGTTCAATTACTTATATTGTGAAGGAAAAATAAGCGATGTTGATCGTGCTATCATTGGTAGATTTGCTGAAAGAGAATATTTTGGTAAAGGTAGTGGTTTGATGGATCAAGCTACAATCTCAGTTGGTGGTTTTGTATCTTTTGATTTCTTTGATGACCAAAAACCAGTTATTAAAAACTACGAATTCTCTTTTGAAGACTACAACTATGATTTAGTATTAGTAAATGTTAAAGGAAGTCATGCAGGATTATCTAATGAATATTCAGCTGTTCCTGGCGAAATAAGAGATGTTGCTCATGAACTAGGTGTTGATTATTTAGCTGATACAAATTATGAAAACTTAGTAAACAACATTCCTGCTATTCGCGAGAAAATTGATAATGACCGCGGCATCTTAAGATCTATTCACTTCTTTAGAGAAAATAAACGTGCAGTTGAAGAAGCTGACGCTGTTAAAGAAAAAGATATCAATAAGTTACTTAAACTTATGAAGGGTTCAGGACATTCTAGTTTTATGTATCTACAAAACGTTTATCCTGCATCTAGACCTCAATCTCAACCTTTAGCTCTTGCTTTAGCACTTACAGCAGAATTCTTAGGCGATGAGGGCGCATATAGAGTCCATGGTGGTGGCTTTGGTGGAACAATCCAAGTCATCTTACCAAAAGAGAAAAAAGAAGATTATAAAAAATTAATGGAACCTATCTTTGGCGATGATAGTTTAGTATTTGTCAAAGTTAGATCATTTGGAACAAAAACATTATTTTAGGAGGGGAAATATGTTTAAAATCAGTCAAGAGGAATTACATGAATTAGCACTAGTAGGTGTTAAGATTGGTGCTAATGTACAGAAAGGACAACCACTAGTTATTCAAGGACCAGTTGAGGCCTATGAATTAATTAGAGAATGTACTAAGGTTGCTTATGAAGCAGGCGCATCAAGCGTATATGTTGATTACCATGACGGTATAAGAAACAGGCTTAGTTTTGAAAATGAATCAGAAGAAGACTTATGCGAAGTGCCAGAGTGGGCTATTAAAAAATATGAATATTCAATTAAAAAAGATGCGTGTTTTCTTCATATAATTGGTGAAGATCCTGATCAATTGGCAGGAATAGATCCAAAGTTATTACAAAAAGTTTCGCTTTCAAGAATGAATGCGACTAATAAATTCCAATACTATACGATGAATAATATTGGACAATGGTCTATTATTGCTTATCCAGAAGTTCATTGGGCTAAAAAGATTTTCCCAGATAAATCTGATGATGAAGCTATGGAAGCTTTGTGGCAAGCAATTAAAAAGACTTCAAGAATCGAAGTAGGTAAATCTGAAGAGAATTGGATTAAGCACAACGAAGAAGTTAAGGTTCACGCAAGAAAACTAAACGATTTTAACTTTAAAGCATTATATTTCAAGAATTCTTTAGGAACAGATTTAAGAGTCGAATTAATTAAAGATCATTTCTGGGAAGGCGGTTGTGATAAATCTAGAGGTAAATTTAAGACTGAATTTAATCCTAATATTCCAACTGAAGAAGTATTTACAATGCCTAATAGGTATCATATCGATGGCAAAGTTTATTCTACAAAACCTTTATCATATAATGGAAACATCATTCCTAGTTTCAACCTAACATTTAAAGATGGTGTAGTTGTAGACTATGACGCAGAAGCAAATAAAGATGTCTTGAAGAATATTCTTGATACAGATGAGGGTTCTAAATCACTAGGTGAAGTTGCTTTAATTTCGTATGATAGTCCTATCAGCAATACCAATATTCTATTCTATGACACATTATTTGACGAGAATGCTTCATGTCACTTGGCGTTAGGAGCTTGTTATCCAACTAATGTTAAAAATGGTGATATTCTTACTAAAGAAGAACTATTTGAACTAGGTGGAAACGATTCTATGAATCATGTCGACTTCATGTTTGGTTCTAGTGATATGTCTATCGTAGGCGAAACTTATGATGGTCAAATGGTTGAAGTATTTAAAGACGGAAACTTTGTATTTTAACTAGAAATAATAATGCCTAATTCTTGTATTTTGGAAGAATTGGGCATTTTTTCTTTCTTTAACATCATAGTATAATTAAATTAGAGGTAGATATGCATCATATAAGTGATCTTAAAAGATTCGTTCGTTGTAACCGCCTTTATTTTTTAAGCAAAGATGTTCATAGCGAATATAAACAGTATTTAAGAACTGATGAATCTTTAACTGATTTAATAATAAAATATCTAAAAATAGATAATTATTATCTTGGCCAGAGAAATGACCCAGGTGATAGGTTTTTTATAGAAAAAGATAATTATGAATGGTTTGTTAGACCGCGCTTTGTTGACAAAGAATTAAGAATTAATGTTCCGTTTGTTCATAAAGTTGGTGATGAATACGATTTGTATTTTATCTATTCTAATACGCAACTTAGAGAGCTAGATTCTTTATCTTATACTGTCGCTTTTAATCTTCTAAATAAGATTGGCGTTGTCGTAAATGATATAAATATTATTTATTTAAATGGTGATTATGCTTTTGATGAAGAGTTAGATGTTGATAAATTATTTATTTGTACAAATAAATATAAAAATAAAAAGATTGTAAATATTATTAAAAACGACAATTTCGATTATGAAGATGTCATCGATAAAATGAATAGTTTATCAATAGAAGATTGTATGCCATGTAAAAACAAATATTGTAAACAAAATGGAATATGTGAATACTATCTTGAATGCTTCAATGAAGCTGAAGATTTAGAAGATGACAGCATTTTGTCACTAGTGTCTTCAAAGTATAAAAACGAGATGTATGATGAGGGGCTAATACATCTAAAAGATGTCGATCTAAATCGCATAGAAGGTAATCGAACACAATATGCGCAAATAATGGCTAGTCAAAATGGTGGCTTATTTGTTGATAAACTAGCTTTAAAAGATTGGATAAGTAAACTTAACAAGAGGCCTATATCATTTATAGACTTTGAGTGGGATCGATACTTGGTGCCCCCATACAACAAGATGAAGCCTATGGATGTTGTATGCTTCGAGTTTGCGTTATATATCTTAGATGAAGACGGACACTTAAAACACAAAACATTCGTAGGTACGGGAGATTGCAGAGAAGAATTTATTAAACAATTAATTAACAATATACCTAGTTCAGGTCCGATTGTTGCCTATAATGCTTTGGGTGCTGAGTGCTTAAGATTAAAAGAACTATCAAGCATTTTTCCAACATACGCTGATAAACTGCAAGCTCTTAATGAAAGATTTATAGATTTGGCAACTCCATTTGTGGAAGGGCTGATATATGATGTCAGAATGAATGGCAATTATACATTAAAAAAATTGGTAGACATCTGTTCTGATTATTCATATAAAAATCTTGATATATATGATGGTATGGAAGCAGTCTATAACTGGCGCAATGTTGATAAAGGGGAGTCAATTGATGGCGATAAAATAATAGACAATTTAAAACAATACTGTAGTTTAGATGCTTATGGTTTATTCTTGGTATACAAATGGTTAATCGAGATATTGATTAGCCATTAAAATAAAAACATACACGAAAGGAGAAAAGTATGAAATTTAATGTTTACGGTGAGAATGTTACTATTACTGAAAAGATGAAGGAGAAGATTGAGGGCAGATTATCCTTCCTAAACAAGTACGTTGTTGTTGATGATTCTGTTTCTGCAAGAGTAACAGTGAAAGATTATGGTGGTGAACTGAAAATTGAAATCACAATTCCAACTAAGGTTGGAACAATGAGATCAGAAATCGTTCACAATGATTTTGAAACTGGTATTGATTTAGCAATTGATAAATTAGAAGATCAAATTAGAAGGCAAAAATCTAGATTGTCTAGAAGACATAAAGATTCATTAGCTGCTACTTTCATTGAAGAGGATGTTTCTGAAAACGATACTCCTGTTAGAACAAAAACTATCTATGCAGATGAAATGGTATTAGATGAAGCTATTATGCAGATGGAAATGCTTTCACATTCATTCTTTATTTATAAAGATGCAGATTCACAAAAGATTGCTGTTGTTTATAAGAGAAACGACGGCGGTTATGGTTTAATTGAAGTCAGCGAGTAATATTTTCTTTCGCAACTTATTTCGTGCTCAATAATATTGTGAGCAAAAAAATAAAAAATAGTATTAAGAATGATAGACTTTCTATCATTCTTTTATCAAAAAGTTACATTTTATCAACAAGAAAGATTAGAGAATCAGAACTAAATGCTCGCAGTCTTTCTTATGATGAAATAAGAAGTACAAGATATATCATTGATCATCTTGAAAAGGTTGTTACTCAACTTGATGATAAAGAAGCTTTTATTATCAAGAATGAGGTGATTAATGGCAAAAAGGGGAAATGGTATTTGGAATACTTTTCTCCGTCAAGTTATTACCGTACACGTAAAAAGGCATATCGTGATTATTTACGTATATTAGAGGAATGATATAATTATTGTAGAGAAGAGGTAATTATTATGCTTAAAGGTATTGCCACATCTAGTGGTGTAGCTATTGGAAAAGTATTTAAGTTACAACAACCAGTAGTAGAAATTAAAGAAAAAGAAGTAAATGTAGATGAAGAAGTTAAAGTATTTTCTGATGCTTTAGCTAAAACGGTTTCTGACATTGAGAAAATCAAAGAAAGAGCTAGTACAAATCTAAAAGAAGAAGAATTAGCTGTATTTGACGCTCACCTTATGATGGCTCAGGATCCTGAGTACAACGATCAAATCATCAATATGATTAAAGATGGCAACAGTGCTGAGAAAGCTACTAAAGCTGTTTCTGATCAAATGGTTACAATGTTTGAATCTTTAGAAGATGCTTATTTCAAAGAAAGAGCAGCCGATATTAAAGATGTTTCATTCAGATTATTATGCAATATCTTAGGCTTAACCATTCCTGATTTAACTGCTATTGATGAAGAAGTAGTTATCGTTGCTGAAGAGATGACTCCATCTGATACAGCACAACTTAATAAGAAGTATGCTTTAGGTTTCGTTACTGAAATCGGTGGCAAAACTTCTCATGCTGCAATCATGGCTGTAAGTTTAGGTATTCCAGCAGTTGTTGGATGTACAGGTGTCTTAGCTGCTTGTAAATCAGGCGATACTATCATCTTAGATGCAAAACAAGGTGAAGTTATTATTAATCCAAATGAAGAAGAAATTAAAGAATATACTGCTAGAAGGGAAGCGTTCTTAGAAGAAAAACAAGCTCTTCAAGCATTATTAAATGAAAAGTCTATTTCTTTAGATGGTCATCAAGTTGAATTAGTCGCAAATATTGGCAATCCAAAAGATATGGATAACGTTATTGCTAACGGTGCAGAAGGCGTTGGTCTATTCCGTTCAGAATTCTTATATATGGACAAGACTGATGCATTCCCAACTGAAGATGAACAATTTGAAGCTTATAAAGAAGTATTAGAAAGAGCAGAAGGAAAGAGAATTGTCGTTAGAACATTAGATATCGGTGGCGATAAGAAACTTCCTTATTTCACATTTGATCCTGAAATGAACCCATTCTTAGGTTACCGTGCTATCAGATTATGTCTTGATAGAAAAGATATCTTCAGAACACAAGTTAGAGCATTATTAAGAGCTTCTGCATATGGCAAATTAGCTATCATGTTCCCAATGATTGCTACAGTAAATGAATTTGTTGAAGCTAAAGGTGTCGTATTAGAAGAAAAAGAAAATCTTCTAAAAGAAGGCCAAAAAGTTTCTGATGACATCGAAATCGGTATGATGGTTGAGATTCCTGCTTCTGCAGTATTAGCTGATGAATTCGCTAAATATGCTGATTTCTTCTCAATTGGTACAAACGATTTAATTCAATATTCAATGGCTGCTGACAGAATGTCAGAAAAAGTTGCTTACTTATATCAACCATTAAATCCAGCTATTTTACGTTTAGTCAAGATGACAATTGATGGTGCTCATTCACAAGGTAAATGGTGTGGCATGTGTGGTGAAATGGGCGGCGATCCAAATGCTGCTCCAGTATTGTTAGGCTTAGGACTAGATGAATTCTCAATGTCCGCTTCTAAGATTCTTCCTACAAGAAAGATTATTAGATCTTTAAATAAGAAGGATATGGAAGATTTAGCTAACAAAGCTATTAAGTGTCATACTGAACAAGAAGTATTAGAACTTGTTCAAAAAGTTCTTCACAATTAGTATTGAAGCCATCCTCATGGATGGCTTTTTCATTATTAATTAAAGAATGTTATCTATTATAGAATCAGTTTTCAATATTCACAAAATTTAGCCAATGGGGTAAAATTATAAAAGTGAGGTAATTAATTATGGGAAGAGCGCATGAAGTAAGAGCTGCAGCTATGGCTAAGACAGCTGCAATGAAATCAAAAGTATATTCTAGATATGGTAAGGAAATCTATATCGCCGCTAAATCTGGTGTTGCAGATCCAGAAATGAACTTAGCGCTAAGATCTAAGATAAAAGAAGCAAAAGCTAACCAAGTTCCAGCTGACGTAATTAAGAGAGCTATTGAAAAAGCAAAAGGTGGTTCAAACGAATCTTATGATTCATTAAGATATGAAGGTATCGGTCCTAATGGCGCAACAGTTATCGTTGATTGCTTAACTGACAATAACAATAGAACAGTTGCAGCTATGAACCAATGTTTCAACAAAGCTCATTGCAAGCTTGGTGTTAAAGGTTCAGTATCATTCGGTTATGATAACCTTGGTGTTATTAGTTTCAAATATACTGATGAAGATACAATGCTAGATACTTTAATCGGTGCCGACGTTGATGTTAATGATATTGAAGTTGAAGAAGGCGAAATGACTGTTTATGTAGCTCCAACTGATCTACATAAAGCACAAGAAGCTATTGAAACATTAATTCCTGATTGTGAATATTCAGTTTGCGCTATTAAGATGCTTCCTCAAGAATACGTTACATTAACTGATCCACATGATATTGAAATGTGGGAAAGATTATTAAGACTTCTAGATGAAGTTGATGATGTTCAAGAAGTTTACCATAACGTAGAAATGTAAAAAAGATAAGGGCTAATCGATGATGATTGGCCCTTTTAATTCTTGTTTAATATATTCATTTGAATCTTTTAAGATACTTGAATAGATTAGTGATGACTTCCATTCGATATCTTTATATTCTTTTGGCATGTTTTTAAATTGCGTAACAATCTTTGTATCTTCTTTTATTTCTTTTAGATACTGTTGGCCTTTCGAATTAAAGCCCAAGACTCTTACATAATTTAATGGTGGAAGATTATCAACGTCTTCTTTATTGATATGATTCATAATTTGTAAAGATATTCTTTGAATTCTAGATCTAGTATATCTACGCGAAATAGAATTTTTCATGAAATCATCATAGTTATCATATGTGATGGCGTTCTTTATTAACATATTTTCAATGCCTTCAGATACCATGAATATTTTTTGTAAATCTTCTCTAGGCATTGTGAATAATAAATTTCTTAAGTATGGATATAAATCTTCATTGAAGATAGGATTTTCAATACTAATTGGCGTAGCCATTGAAACATCACGTTTCTCTTTGATGGCTTTTCTTATAGCACTAGCTGAAGCTATGACATCTAAATCTAATGAGTTATACTCATTTGTTCTTTGGATAGCGATAGGTGTGATATTACTACCTTTTAGGGCTTTTAAATATGTTACAGCTAAGATGTCGTTAGGGTATAAAGAACCAGCTAATAATCCATATGCACTTGGATAGGAATTTCCATCATGCATCAATTCTTTTAATCTAGTAACATCGACATTTAATTCTGCGTATTTTTGCAGTTCTTCCATGTTGTTTGTTTCAGAACCAAATACAAGATAGTTGGCATTTAACATATTTAATATATTTACGGCTGCTTTGCCAAATGCATAAGCTTTTTGCGTTGTGTAGATATAAGGAAGTTCTACTACTAAATCGATGCCGTGTTCTAAAGCGATTTTGGTCTTTTCAAATTTGTTGATGATAGATAAATCACCACGTTGATTATAATTGCCTGTTAAAACGCATATTAAAACATCAGGCTTAGTTAGTTCAATAGCTTTATTGATGTGGTAAATATGACCATTATGGAAAGGATTATATTCAGCTATTATTCCTGTAACATTCATATAGTTATATTCTATAATAATCTTATGAATATTTTTCTAAAAGATTTGGTAAATATCGCTGATCAGAAAACATATGATGTTAATATCGATTATTTAGAAGTTGAGAATAATGTGTTTTTAAGAGCCCTAAAGGATGTGGAAGGTGATTTTACATTTTATTATGATATTGAAGATAAATTGAGAGTAAATTATTCACTTGTTGGTAAAATGATTTGTCCTGATGCCATCACGTTAGAAGATGTGGATGTCGACTTTGATTTGAATGAAGATATCCTTGTGAGTAACGATACAGAAGTTGATGGTCTATTTTTAGATAGTGATTGTAGAATTGAAGATTTATTATTACAAATTGTTATGCCAGAAGTGCCAATAAAAGTTGTCAAAAATAAAAAAATAGAGTATTCTAGAGGAGATGGTTGGTCTTTTGTGTCCGAGGATGAATTTGATTCTAACAAAAAAGAGCAATTAGATCCAAGGCTGCAGAAGCTTAAAGAATATAAATTTGAGGAGGATGATTAAAAATGGCTGTTCAACAAAGAAGAAATTCTAAGACACGTAAGGCAAAAAGAAGAACTCATTATAAATTAATGGCACCAACAATGGTTAAATGTCCTTCATGTGGTGAATACAAATTAGCTCATCACACATGTCCTGCTTGTGGCGCTAAATAATCTTGGAATTGAGAGGCTATGCCTCTTTTTTTATTGCTATAATAAATATGTGCTATGTTAGGAGGTTAATAATATGGATATTGAACTTTCGGAAATTGAGGCTGCACGCAGAAGATTAAAAGGCGTCATAAACGATACGATGCTAGTAAAGTCGTATACTTTTTCAAAGATGGCTGATGCTAACATATATTTAAAATATGAAAATCTTCAAAAGACTGGTTCTTTTAAGATACGTGGTGCAAGTAACAAGATTGCCAAGATGATTGAACAGGGAGATCGTTCTGATGTTATTGCTTCTTCGGCTGGTAATCACGCTCAAGGTGTAGCTTGTGCTGCAAGCAAATTCAATTTAAAGGCAACAATTGTTATGCCAAAACATGCTCCAGTTGCGAAGGTTCATGCGACTAGAGGTTATGGAGCCGAAGTAGTTCTATATGGATCTTGTTATGATGAGGCTCATGAAAAAGCAATCGAGATTCAAAAGGAGAGAGGCTCAAAGTTTTTACATCCATATGATGATCTTGATGTAATTGCAGGACAAGGAACTTTAGGTATTGAACTACTTGAACAACTTCCTGCTGCTGATATTGTATTAATTCCTGCTGGTGGTGGTGGCTTATTAGCTGGTGTAGCTACAGCTATTAAAAAAATAAATCCAAGAGTAAAAGTATATGGTGTTCAAGGTGAACACGCTGATGCTATAGTTCAAAGTTTTGAACATAAACAAAAAATATGTACAAGTAAAGCAAGTACAATAGCTGATGGTATTGAAGTTAATATTCCTGGTGATACTACGTTAGAACTTATCTATAAATATGTTGATGGCATGATTAGAGTTTCTGATGATGATATCGCTGATGCAATTTTGTTATTGTTAGAACGTTGCAAACAAGTTGTTGAACCTGCTGGTGCAGCATCAGTTGCCGCAATCATTGGGAATCAAATTGATGTTAAAGGCAAGAATGTTATTTGCTTACTAAGTGGTGGCAATATTGATGTCAGCACAATGGATTCAATGATTAAAAGAGGTATGACGGTTAGACATAGATATATGGAAATCATTGGTCTAATAGATGATACCTCTCAAGCAATTTTAGATTTCATTAAGGTCGTTTCTGATGCTGGCGCAAGAATACTAAACTTTAGGACAGATAAGCATTCAACTTTACTAAGTGCAGGGCAAGTGAGAATTACTGTTGATTGTGAAATAGGTGATGAGGACGATAAAAAGAATCTGTATAAAGCGCTTGAAAATAGCTATGATTTCTTTACAACAGATGAAGAAAATGATGGTCTATATCTAGAGAAACTTGTAGAGTATAGACAAGAGCATGGTCTAGATTAACAATAGATAATAACTAAATAACAAACATTTATAGAAACTAGCTTGGCTAGTTTCTTTTTTTTGCAAAAAAATACATTTTTTGTGTTTTTTGTATTTACTTTTTAATACAAAAATATGATAATAGTGGTAGAAAGTGTCATTTAGTGGAGGAAAGTGGTAGATGTTCATTGGCAAGTATCAACACAATTTAGATGCCAAAGGTAGAATTATCATTCCATCTAAGTTTCGTGATGAACTACATTCTTCCTTCATTCTTAACATTGGATTGGATGGTTGCTTAACTATTTATTCCTTAAAACAATGGGAAAAAGTTAACGAGGAAATAAACAAACTTCCAACGACTAAAAAGGCTACAAGATTATATGTAAGAATGTTAGCTTCAAATGCTACCGAATGTACACTTGATAACCAAGGCAGAATTCAAATACCTTCGTTCTTATCTCAACCAGTAAATATTAATAAAGAATGTGTGGTAATTGGCGCTAATGACCATATCGAAATTTGGGATAAGACAACTTGGGAAAATTACTACAAAGAAGCTTCTGAACAATTTGAAGAAGTTGCAGAACACTTAAGTGAGTTAATCAACAATGACTAAACATATAAGTGTCATGCCAAAAGAAACCTTAGATCTATTAGATGTCAAACCTGATGGAATCTATGTGGATGGAACATTGGGTAGGGGTGGCCATTCAAAATTGATCTTAGAAAAACTAAAAACAGGAAAATTATATTGCTTCGATTTAGATCTACAAGCAATAGAAGAGTCAAAAGAAATCCTAAAGGATTACACAAATGTTATTTACATTCATGATAATTTCATGAATATGAATAAATACGTCGAGAAAGTAGATGGGGTTCTGCTTGATCTTGGCGTTTCCTCTCCTCAATTTGATGAAGCAGAAAGAGGCTTCTCATACAACTATGATGGGCCTCTTGACATGCGAATGAACTTGGAAGACAGAATTAGTGCTTACGATGTTGTCAACAAGTATGAGGAAAAAGAATTAGAAAGAATCTTTAGAGAATATGGTGAAGAAAAATTCTCAAGATTAATCGCAAGAAAGATTGTAGAAGTTAGAAAAGAAAAACCAATTGATACAACTTTCGCACTAGTGGATGTTATCAAAAGTGCTTTACCAAAAAAAGTCTTAAGCAAAAAAGGGCATCCCGCAAAGCAGTGTTTCCAAGCTATCAGAATCGAAGTCAATCATGAATTAGATAGCTTAAAAAAGTTCTTAGATAGTTTTGATGAAATTCTTAAAGTAGATGGAAGAGTGGTTATCATTACCTTCCATTCACTAGAAGATAAATTGGTTAAATATCACTTCAAGAAAATAACGAGTGTTGAAGATGATGTTAGAATCGCTTGTTTACCTCAGGATGTTAAACATGCGGATTATGAATTACTAAATCATGGCAAGAAAGCTAGCAATGAGGAATTAGAAAATAATCGTCGAGCTAAAAGTGCCATTGTAAGGGGAGTTAGAAAAGTTTATGGCAAAGTATGTAAGAAGAAGGAGAAAGACTAGAAGATTATCACTGTTTGGCTTTTCAGTTGTTTTCTTAGCGTTCTCTTTATTCTCTTTATTACTATGCAGTTTATTTGTGAATACAACGAATACTAATCTAACAATCAAGATTCAAAAGATGCAAGAAGAAATTGCTTCAATTGAGAATGAAAACAAATCTATCAATATTGAAATTCAATCATTAGAAAATAAAGAACGTGTATACGTTATTGCTGAAGCATCAAATATGAATTTAGATCAAAGTAATATTATTTCTGTTTCAGGAGAATAATGAAAAAAGGCAATAATAGAATAAAAATTATATACGGATTAATGTTGACAGTTGTTGCTATCATAATTGTCAACGTTTTTTTAGTTAGCGTAGTTAAAATACATATCAGATCTAATACATCATTAGATAGTTATGCTGAATCGGTTGCGTTAGTTGAAGAACCTATTTTTTCTTCGCGTGGCAAGATATTTGACGCGAATGGCATTGTAGTTGCCCAAGATGTAAAAACATACGATATCATCTGTTATATTGACTCTAACAGGCCTTCTAATGGTAATGATATTGCTTATGTTGATGATCCAACTTATACTGCTAGAATGTTGTCTCCTATTCTAAATATGGATGCTTCAGAAATATATGACAGGCTTACGGAAAATCCTAATCTATATCAAACGGAATTAGGCGCAAAGGGACGTAACTTAACGAGTGAACAGGTTGAACAAATTAAGGCTATTCCAAATATTCATGGTATTGAATTTAGAGATTCATATGCTAGAAACTATCCATATGGTCAAGATTTTGCGCCATATCTAATAGGCTTTGCACAATCTGATGAATCAGGAAAACTAGTTGGTAAGATGGGATTAGAATCATATCTAGATTCTGAACTTAATGGAGTTGATGGTTATCACGTATATCAACAAGATAAAAATGGTTATGTTTTACCAGGCATGTATGATTCTTCTACAGCAGCCAAAGATGGTTATGATGTTTATTTAACTCTAGATGTATCTATTCAAGAAGCTTTAGAAAATTCTTTAGCTGAAGCAATCAATGATCACTACGCAAGTGAAGCGTGGGGTGCTGTCATGGAAATAAAGACAGGGAAGATATTAGCTTGGGGACAAGCGCCTAGTTTTGATCCAAATAAATTAAATATAGATGATTACAATAACTATGGTTCACAAAAACTATATGAACCAGGTTCAGTCATGAAGGCCATTATTTATTCAGCTGCAATTGATTCAGGCAATTATGATGGCAACGCATTATATGATTCAAGTACTTTCTATTTCTATGGTGATCCACCATATCGTACATATACCGACACATATTATGATTATGTTCAAAACTGGGATAATTCAGATTGGGGTATGATCAGTTTAGATTATGGACTAATCTATTCTAGTAATGTTGCTACTGCAACATTGCTTACTGATTATGTAGGTAGTTCAATATATGAAGATTATTTGAAAAGATTCCATTTATTCCAATATGTAAATACTGATGGCATATTAGAATCAGAAGGATATACTAACTTTGGTCTATCTCCAGCTGACTCCATTTCTGTTACGTATGGGCAAGCATCTATGACAACAATGCTGCAAATACTTCAAGCCTATACCGCTATATTTGGTAATGGCGAAATGATTAAACCATACTTCATAAATAAGATAGTTGATTCTAATAACAATAATAAAGTTATTTATGAAGCTAGTAGGCAAGTGGTTGGAAACCCAATCAAAGAATCAACAGCTAAACAGATGCAAGATTTATTAAGAAGAGTTGTATCTGATTCTGAGGGCACCGGTGCAGATTATAATGTTGAAGAAGTTGAAGTTATGGCTAAAACCGGAACTGCTGAAATGGCTGTTAATGGCGAATATACAGGTAATGACTATATTAAATCTGCTATTATTGGTTTCCCATATGATAATCCTCAATATATGATTTATTTTGCTTATCATATCCCAACTCATAAAGACTCTGTTACTAAAAACTATCCAATAAATGAATTAATCCAAAAGACAGCACTTTTAACTAATACAGGCTTAAACGTTAATGGTGGAAACGAGATTTCAACAATAGTAAAAGATGAAATGCCAAATGTTTTAACTTTATCAGTAAATGAAGCAGATGAACAATTATCATCACTAGGTTTGGACATAATTAAGATTGGTGATGGTAGCAATGTTGTTAGTCAATATCCATTAGCTGGTGAAGATGTATATTCAAATCAGAAAGTCTTTATCTTAACTGATGGTAATAAAATAACACTTCCAGATTTTAATGATTGGACAAGAAAAGAACTAATTAATTATTGGAATATATCAGGAGTACCATTAACTTTAAATGGTTATGGCGTAGCTTGCGAACAATCTCTTTCTCCAGGAACTATCATCGATAAAAAGACTAGGGTTGAGGTTAAACTTGAAGATATAAACCTTCAAAAAGAAGAAGTAAAAGAGAATTTGGAAGAAGAAGCAGAATAGAGTATAATTTTTAAAGTATGGGCGTTAATTTTTATTATGTACTTGGATTGCTTATAAGTTTTGGATTATTAGTGACAATTATGCCAACTTTTATTGATGCTTTGAAAAAGCACAATATCAATCAAGAAGTATCTCAATATGCCTTAGAAGAATTCAAGGCAAAAGATAAAACACCAATTATGGGTGGTTTATTATTTGTTGTTTTACCTTTTATTGGATTCTTGGTTGCTGATTATACTGGTTTAGTTAATAAGAAATTATTATTTGTTTTATTGTCATATATGTTATTTTGCTTAGTTGGTTTTTTAGATGACTATGTAATTATTATCAAGAAGAACAATGATGGTATCTCACCAATTAGTAAACTAATTATGGAATTTGTATTTACAATTATTCTATATTTTGTTTTCAAAGATGTTATTCATAGCTATATTGCTATTCCATTTACTGACATTAAAGTTGATTTAGGATTCTTATATATTCCATTTATGATTTTGTTGTTCTTGGCAGAAGCAAATGCTGCTAACTTTACTGATGGTATGGATGGCTTGTGTTCAGGCGTTTCGGCAATCGGTGTTATAGCTTTAATTGTTTTGTGCCATGTAAATAAAGAATATGATATTGCTATCTTATTGTTCTGCGTCTTAGGTGGATTATTAGGCTATCTACGCTTTAATTATCATCCTGCTAAGATCTTTATGGGAGACTCAGGTTCATTAGCACTTGGAGCTTTATTTGCTTCTGTAGCTGTAGTATTAGATAAAGAAATAGCTTTGTTATTTATTGGCGGCATCTTTGTTATCGAGATGTTTTGTGTAGTAGTTCAACAAGTATGTGTTAGATTATTCCATAAACGCGTTTTCTCATATACACCAATTCATTACGCCTTTGTAATTAAAGGCTATAAAGAAACTCAAATTGTTCCTTGTTTCTATATCTTAGCTGCTGTGTTCTCTATAATTGGATTATTAATTGGTCTACATTAATGGCATACCTAATAAATAAAGAAAAGCTTCCTATTCAAGAAAGAATATGTGCGATTAACAATGTCGCAAAAGAAAAATTAGATGTATCTAATTTTTTTGTTTATTATGATAATCCTTTACTTAAAAATTTTGTAGATAAGTTATTAGAATTTCGCGATGAAAAATACTTCATTGTAGGCGATTATGATTGCGACGGAATCTGTGCAACAAGTATCATCAAAAAACTATTAGATGATTTATCAATAAGCAATAATTACTATATTCCTTCTCGAACAAATGAAGGATATGGGCTTAATATGGATATTGTCAATAAAGTTATCGATAATGATTTTAAGGTTATGATTTGTGTCGATTGCGGTGCCAATTCTAAAGAAGAATTAGCGTACGCAAAAACCCACAATATCAAAACTTTTGTCATTGATCATCACGAGTATGATGAAGCTCCAGATATTGATGGTTTCTTGCATCCTAATCTATTTTCTGAAGATTATTACGATATGTGTGCAGGAGGTTTGTGCTGTCTAATATCAAACAGTGTTAGAAAAGATGATTTAACTACTGTATTAGGTGGTTTAGCAACCTTAGCTGATATGGTAACGGTCTTAAATTATAATCGTTATTTATTAAAAGAAATGCTTAAGATATTAAATACAAGCAATATATATCAAATCAATCTTTTAGCAAACTCTAAAGTATATGATTATGATGTATTATCATTTAATGTCATTCCTAAGATAAATTCTGTCTCAAGATTAGATGAATATATGAACGTCAATTTGGTTGTTAGATACTTACTTTCGGATGAAGATTATTGTCATAGTTTCTTTAAGAACATAGATACTATTAATGATTATCGTAAAAATCTTACAACGAAGATGGCTGATAAGGCGGAACTACTAATAAACAATGAAGATGATTTTATTATTGTTGCTGATACTAGTTTTTCTCAAGGGATATGCGGCTTGATAAGTAATAAACTTATGAATAAATATCATAAACCAGTATTAGTTTTAGCAGAAAATGGTGATGAATATGTGGGTTCATGTAGAGCTCCTTATCCATTTGATGTCTACAGCTATTTAAAAGAATGTGAGTCTATATTTACGGCATATGGTGGTCATAACCAAGCCGTTGGCTTATCTATTAATAAAGATAATTTACCAATTCTAAGCAAATATATAACTAATCATCCGTTCACTATTGAAAATGTTGATGAAGAAATCTTAGAAATTGATAGAGAAGATATCGATATTAGTTTATTAGAACAAATAAATGAACTTAAACCATTTGGTGCTGGTTTCAAAGAACCTCTATTTATGATAGATAATATTGATTATCGACATAAGTATATAGTCGCAAAGAAATATCCTAAATTTATCATTAATAATTGTTGCGACGCTATCAGCTTTAATAGCGATCATATTGATAAGGTCTTTTCTAAGATAGTAGGTAGAATACAAAAAGATAATTATCATTACAATAAGATATCAAT
>JAGHUL010000118.1 GCA_018064825.1 Candidatus Colivicinus equi | reverse complement strand
TTACCTTCCATACCAGAGAATGGTCCAGATAGAATCTTAACATTATCACCAATTGCGAAGTCAACTTCGATTGATTTGTCAGATTGACCAATTCTTCTTAGGATCTTTTCCATTTCATCTTGTTTAACTGGGAATGGTTTTGCGCCACCACCTGATGAACCGATAAATCCTGTAACACCTGGAGTATTTCTTACAACGTACCAAGCTTCATCTGTCATAATCATTTCGATAGATAAATAGCCTGGGAAAATATTCTTAACTACTTCTTTTGATTTTTCATTCTTAACTTCAATTTGAGTTTCTTCAGCAACCACAATTCTAAATAGGTTTTCTGAGATGCCCATTGTTTCTAGTCTTTTTTCTAGATTGTCTTTTACTCTGTTTTCGTGACCAGCGTATGTATTAACAACGTACCATTGTTTCTGTTCTTCCATACTACATTACTCCTAAGCCCTTCAATAATACAGAAATTAAGAATTGACATAATACAAAGAATAAACCAAAGAATGCAGTAAAGATAATTACTTGTACTGAAT
This sequence comes from Candidatus Colivicinus equi, assembly GCA_018064825.1. GTDB lineage: Bacteria > Bacillota_I > Bacilli_A > Erysipelotrichales > Erysipelotrichaceae > Colivicinus > Colivicinus equi. The sequence continues at coordinate 37,260 of JAGHUL010000118.1, read as the reverse complement.
TTGTTGCTAAATCGCCTTTCTTAGGCCATCTGATTTTAGAAATTTCTTTAGTAATTGCACTAACACTAAACCATTTCATATTTTGTTCCTCCTATTTTGTTTCCTTGTGTAAAGTATGTTTATTACACTTTGGACAATACTTCATTAATTCAATCCTTGAAGTATTTGAACTTGGTTTGTTTGTTACATAGTTTCTTGATAAACATTCACTACATGTAAGAATTATTTTCTTTTTATCTTTCATAATTCCTCCATTTTTGTAAATAAAAAGTTATCTCTTGATAACCTCTTATATTACACCACAATCTACTACAAAAATCAATTATTTAAAGACAATAAATTTACTAATTAAATAATTAAGAATAATAGTTATAACATCACTAGTAATCTTAGTAATTAAAGTACTAATTCCTAATACCTTAACCATTAGAAATGTTACTGCTTCCGCAACTATCAGTGAGAATACTCTACCTGATGCAAACTTAATTAATTCTTCTTTGACACTAGTATTATGTTCTTCAAAAACAAATATCGCATATAAGAAATATCCAGATATAACACCAACTAACCAAACTAGTACTGTTACAATTAGTGGATCAAGTTTTAAGCCATATTGGAACAAAAAGAAAAATATATAACCAATTAAAGTATTAACAAAACCCCAAAACAAATATAATAATTCGTTCTTGAATTTAAAGTATAACGGCTTGAATATTTTGATTATTGGCCAATCAAAACACGGGTCAAATATATCTCTGTGTGTTTTCATAATCACATTAAAAGCTAGTTAGAAAACTAACTAGCTATATCTCCTTTATTCTTGGCCTCCGCCTTCTTCAGGGTCTGGCTCAGAAGCTTTTTCATACACAGCTTCAAATATCATGTCTTTAGTGACAGTAATTGTATAGGCAATATCTTCCGATCTTAACTTATCATTTCTATACCAACCAACAAACACATAGCCCTCAGGTGGATCGTTAGCAACGATAGTGATTTCAGAACCTTCGCTATAATCACCTGTTCCTGTACCGTTGATTACTTCAACGTGATATGTACTAACATTTGATTTAAATTTAGCGACATACTTTGCATCATTTTTGACCTTGACCGTGTATTTGGCATCACCAGATACATATTCACCGTCTACATACCAACCTTCGAAAGTAGAATTTGATCCAGGCTTAGCTTTGATTTCTACTTTTTCATCATATTTTAAGCCTTCACCACCACCGCTTACTTCACCATCACCATCTGCTTCGACTCTAATAGTGAATCTTGCATCTTCAATATCGCCATAGTAGTAAACAGTTAATACCATATCTTCATCATCAAAGTCTTGATCGTAAATTGTTCCGATTTCATCTTCATCATCAGAATACTTACCAACAATCTTTTCAAATTCAACTTTATGTCTATCAGCCCATGCTTTAGCTTCTTCAACAGGTCTTCCAATGAATGATGGAGGTTCAACGACGCCACCACCCATTACAACGATAGTGCCAGTTGGATAGTCAGAACATAATGCACCATAGTTAGGTGACTGTTTAACGACTAAGCCATCCTTAGTTTCATCATATTGATCTGAGCCTTCTTCAATGAATTCAACATCTAAAGTAACTCCCTTAGAATCAGCCCATGCCAAAGCGTCTTCCAAAGTCATACCTACTAAATCTGCATAGTAATCAGGCATTTCTTCATCTTCTGTCTTTTCATCAAATGTTTCGTGATATAAAGGTTGCCTCACATATCCTTCGAAACAACTGAATTCCATCTTGCCTTCTTGAATAACATCACTAGGTTCGTTACCTAACGTTACATTCATACGATGTAAGTTTTCCTCTATTGATCCCTCATACAGCTTGTATATCCACAATGGTAAATGCATACCATAGTTGTAATACCATGATGAGTATCCAGTTATTCTTGTATTTTGGAAATCTAACAGGTCAAAATTCTTCATACCTGTATAATTCTTTGTATTTAATAATAAGTTAAATAATGTTGTTAATTGCGTCCAAGTTAAGTTTGTAGAAAGTTTGTCACCGGCATCTTGCATAGCTTTGATACACATGTTGATATCTTTCTTCTTTAATAGTTTTTCAACGACACCCATGATAACTTGTTTTTGGTGTTCTTGCCTTGCGAAATCTCCGCCATCAAATGCATGTCTTTCTCTACAGAATTGCAAAGCCATCCAGCCCCAAGCAGTGACTTGGCCTTGTGGAACAGTAACACCATCAAGTGTAAATTCTACTGGGTTATATATTTCAACACCTTCAACAGCATCAACTACTGCAACAACTGCGTCATAGTCAAATTCCATATAGAAGTCTACATCTACACCTACTAAATCTTCTACAGTGTCAATGAAACATGCTCTTGAAGTAGATCTGCCACTATTAATCTTGTCTTTTGTACCACCATAACAAGAAATAGGAACATATGAGTCTCTTGCAATAGACATCATATTTACTGTATAAGTCAATGGGTTTACAGAAGCCAAAATAATTGTGTCTGCTAGTCCAACAGGCGAACCTAATTCGACTCTTGACCAACCAATTAGCAAAACTGTAAATGGCTCTTTTGCTAAATTCTTATCAGCTCCGCCAGCTTCAACCAATATTTCTTTCTTGAACGGATTAAATTCAAATGTATCTTCTACTAGATGAGTATAGTTTGTATTTTCATCAGAGTTTAATATTTCTTTATAACCAGCATTAACTGCAATTGTATCTACTTCATCATTGTATAGTGCTTCGCACATATCAAGGATTGAGAAGTAATTAACGATTGAATATGTAAATACACCAGCAGCATCAAGTTCTTCGACAGCAATTGAAGTAACGCCTTCACCTGTCTCAGAAAGCATGCCAATACGTTTGCCTTCTAATTCAGATAAATCTTTATGATCTGTCTTTGACAAGAAGACACCACTGATTGTTTCGTATTGTTCTGATTCACCATCATAGAATACATCATCAACCGTCTTATTTACTTTATTTAAGTAATAAACACCGACTGTACTTCCAGCAACAATGCATAGACACAAAATGCACACGATAATCTTTAATGCTAAATCTTTATGATTGTGGCCTACAAGGAATATGACATCTAAAATAATTAGCCCGCATCCAATAATCACGCCACCACAAACAAATATTGATGGTGTTAAGGCAAAATATCTAGATGCAATTATAATGCCTACCGCAATCGCAACGTGAGCTAATACTAATATTACAGCCGTAATAATAGACATCACATTTTGTGATGATACTTTACTTTTCTTATTTGGATTATGTTGGCGTTTTGTTGCAGGTATACTAGGTTGTAGAGCACTATCGCCATTTGAATCAATTTTTCTTTCTTTTCTTCTATCTAACATTAGTGTGCCTCAACTATCTCGTATCTTCCACCATTTTCTATGACAACAAAGCTCATACTAGTTGCATATTTACTAGGCGCAAACTTATCGTTTGCTTTATAAGTCCATGAAACATTAACATTATATACATCAGTGTGTGAATCTTCTACTCCAGTTTCAGGATTCTTAGATATATACTCATCGCTAGATTCGTTTCCTGTCGCTGAAACAATGGATTCAACTTCTAACAAGTTTTCAGCACCGTACTCAGAAATGTAATCGCTCAAACGATTATAGAAAGTGTCTCTAGCTTGTGTATAAATGTTTTTTCTTTGCGGTTCAAATACATAATACATACCACCGACATCATATTGCCCAACCTTATTTGACCAAGTGTAGAAATCAGCTACGAAATTCTTACATACTGCTGTAGCAATATCTACATCTGTAGATTCTTCAGCCGAACCTTCGTACATGCTCTTTAATTCTGAAAATAATTCTAATTGTAATTGTGTAGCGTTATCTCTAAGAATATATTCAGGATTTTCTATTTTGTATTCGTTAGCTATTTCTGCAACATCGTTACTAGTATTAAGTAATGCTTTGACGTTTTTATAGCCAAAAAAACCTGCTACACCAATCGCAATCAAAAAAGGCAAAATAATTAGAATTAGATACAAATAACGTTTTTTCTTATCTTTAAATAAATGATAAATTCTCTTATATAACTTTTTCATACTCTCTTTAGGATAAATATATCCACATATCAATTTTACTAATTATACTTTTAAAAAACAATTTAAGACTGTCGTTCACTTAATTTCACATATTATTCGCAAAGCGATAATAAACCAGTTTTTTTATTAACTTTATACAAACAATTTTCACTTATGTCATTGTCATCTTCAAATGCCGAAGAAAAATCTCTACAAAAATCATCATTTAATGTGGATATGGCAACATAATCATAATCTTCTTTTAACTCATTAATCCATTCATCTACACTAATGTCTAACGAATAATCATCACCTTCGTACCTTGACTCACCTAGTGTCCAATAATTGTTCTTTGCATAGGCAGGCCTAATTGCGTATCGATAGATAATCCTGTCCATTCCTTCGCTGTTTTGGGATATAAAATAAACAACATCATCTTTTTCTACGTATTGTAATGTCTTGTTAATTATGCTTTCGTATGGCTTTCTAATATTGATTGATGCCTTGACATTTGATCTCATTAAGAAAGGCACCAATAATTCTAAAGGCGCGCATATTGACATAAAACAGACCAATATAGCACAAATCATTTTTTCTTTTGTTAATAATTCATCTGAAATTCTGACAATGCTTGCGCTAATATAAAACCAAATCCCTAAATACACTATGTTTAAATATCTTTGCAAGGAAGCCAAGCCAAGTGCTTCGGCTTCAGAAAATTTATACATATATACAATACACATTCCGATAATAAACACAACTAATGATATTAATGCGACAAATTCAGCAATAAATGCAGTATCCCTTTTGGCAGAACATTTTCTAAATGCGTTTCTTGTTGTTATACATAAAACAGTAATTGTTATTAATGTTACACATGTATAATTAATTTCAATTCCTGTATTTCCAGGTATGTATGTTCCAGTTAAAAAGAAAGCAACATAATTTTTAAGTACAGTCGCTCTATAAGAGTTATCTCTTCCTGTCAAAACATCAATTAAATTAATAAAATCAATTTTATCCGAAAATTGTCCCGTTGCATTATTGATGCTGCAGTTTAGACTCCACAACAATTTAGGAGCAAACACTGCTATTAAGGTAATTATTATTACAATAATATTACCTTTACTAAATATGCTTTTTTTACTATCTAACACCTTAGTAACAACGAAGCCTATTCCAAGTAATACCGCAAACAATAATCCAACATCTTTTGACAGAACTAACATAAACATAATTAAGTACATAGCAATATCAAAAAAGATATCATGTTTCTTATTCCATAATAATTGAATTAATCCGCCGCATAATAAGAACGATAAGAATTGGTCAATATAAATTGAAGTATAAGCATTTAAATAAAAGCATGAAGGAACTAAGAATATTACTGCCATCATTGTAAGTGGAGCAATTATTCTTTTATATGAGAAACTACTACAAATAGGAATGATGAAAGAAATCGCAAAAGTATAATACGCAAAATATAACATCCATTCACTAAATGTTTCACCAGTTAGTAATGTATTAATCTTTTGTAAAAAATATTGGAATAATGACATTCCTGGTGGATAAGTTCTAAAGATGGAATGCGATGCTTTGTTAGAAGCAAAATCATTGATTGTTGTCATAGCCTTAACAACATCGCCCCAATGAGAGAATTCATCAAAGCTATCCATCAGCTTACCTTTTAAGGCAAATAAAAATAAAACAAATAAAACAATATAAACTAAAAAACCAGGAGTAAATATTCTTCCTAATACCTCTTTGATATTTTTGTTTTTTATTATTTTAATTATTGATAAAACATATAGCACCAAAGAAATAACAATAATCAAAAATGTTGAAATCTTTAGTAGTGAACACATACCTAATAAGAAACTAAAAACAACAATTGTAGAACAAGAAATCGGAAGCACTTCTTCGTATTTCTTGTCAAAGTATGTGCATGCAAATACACTGCCACTAGAAATAATTATTAAATAAAGCAATATAACTAAATATGTCATTGTTCTTTAAACACCCACTTCTTTTGGATACGATAACCAATTAAAAATAAGCCAAAGTCTACAAACACCTTTAGGAATGTTGTATCTAAACCAATAATGTCGAACGCAATTGTTATCAACAACCAAGATGCCAACATTTGACCAGCAGCAAGAATATAATACCTTCTCATTGAATTTTTATTCGATGAAGCAAATACCGTATTTTTGTTTACTGTGTAGTTAATAATCGATGAAATAACTCTTCCAACTACAGTTGCGCAGAAAATACCAAAGGCAAAATCTAAAGAATTAAAAACGTTTCTAATAGAGAAAGAATAAATTAATAATTCTACAACAAAAGAAAACATGCTTGACAACGCAAATAATAAGAAACTGCTAAGCATAACTTTATAGATTCTAAATGAATCACGGAATGCTTTGAAATGTGTGCCAGAATTTCCGTTATAGTAAATGGTTTTGATTGGTTCTTCTATTATGTTTCTTTCGTCACCAACGATTTTAATAAGCATACCGATTTCATAGTCATATCTTTCACCAGTTAGTTCTAGACATTCACGAACAAAGTCTATTGGTAACGCTCTTAAACCAGTTTGTGTATCGTGTACTGTTACACCATACATCAACTTGAAAATAAAGGTAGTAATCTTGTTTCCATTTCTTGATTTAAATGGCACATTCTTTTCATTAAAATCACGAGTACCAAATACAACATCATTAGTTTCAAGAAGCCGTGTGCCACATCTAATCGTGTCATCTACAGCATGTTGACCATCAGAATCAGCGGTAATGACGCCTTTAATTTTTGGCATTTGATCAAGGACATAGTTAAAGCCAGTTTTTAATGCTCTTCCTTTTCCTTGATTGACTACGTGTCTTAAAATAACAACTTCTTTTTTGTTTGCGATTTCTTCAAAGAAATGCTGGTTTTCTTGTTTTGATCCATCATCTACTATCAGTACATGTTTGACCCCAGCTTTAATTAATTCTTTTACATAAGTTGGAAGTTTATCATCTGGATCTAAAGATGGGATTAAAAACACAAGATCATTTAACGGATTCTTCATCTTCTACTCCTTCTGTTGATTCGGCAACAAATACAATTTTAAACGTCATAAGCAATAGTTTTATATCGTCTATCAAACTATAGTTTTCAATGTAGTATATATCTAGCAATAACTTGTCTCTCATTGTTGTATTGTACTTTCCGTATACTTGAGCATAACCAGTTAAACCTGCTTTAACTACCAAACGGTATTTGAATTCTGGCATGTCCTTAATTATTTCGTTATATATTTCTGGTCTTTCAGGACGTGGGCCAACGAATGACATATCACCTTTCAAGATGTTGAACAATTGTGGAAGTTCATCAAATCTAGTTTTTCTAATGAATTTTCCAACTGAAGTTATTCGATCATCGTCTTGTTTAGCAAGCACAGCGCCAGTCTTTGCTTCGGCATTCATAACCATTGACCTAAATTTAATAATCTTGAATTCTTTGCCATTTTTAGTTAAACGATTTTGTTTAAAGAAAACATCACCATGATCATTAAGTTTAATAGCAACAGCGGTTATCAACATGATTGGGCTTGTTACGATTATTAATAAAAGTGAACCAATAATATCAATAGCTCTTTTGGCAATTATCTCAAAAGACGATGGACCAAATCTGTTTATCTTTACTATTGGCGTATCAATTAAATGAATTATTTGACTACTTGCCATCAACATATCAGTAATACTTGGTACATCAAAAATTCTTATGCCTTTTTCATAACATCTTTTGAATACCTTCTTCTTTTGTTCATGATCAATATCAACTGTGATAACTCGTTCAACATTTTCTAGTATTGAATCTAAATTATCAAAGTCTACATTTGTAGCGTCATACTCTTGTTTAACATCAACTGTGATGTCTCTATATTTATTAATCTTGTCTAAAATCTTATAGTGGTTTTCGCCAACAATAGCGATAGCATATTCAACAGGATATGAATCTCTGATAAATTTGTTTTCATAAAATACCAAAAGTGTAGATATTGCTATTTCTACTACAAATAAAATAAGCACTGGCCAAACCAATAACATATCAAAAGCAATTAAGCATAATATGAAATAAATAATGGTACATGTAAATAAGAATGTAATTGTAGAAGAAAGTACTAAATCAATAACTGTTGAATCACCCAATTCATACATGCCAAACAATCTTCCAAATATTATTAAGAAGAATGTATATATAAACATAAATAAGGCATAACCATTTGCATAATAATTTATACGATCATAGAAAATAATTAAATCTATCGCAAAAACAAGCACATATAAAATGATGTTGATCAATCCCAACACGATTTTGGCATTGTTTTTATTGTCATAGTTTTTATTCACTTAAATACCTTCTTAGTGCGTCTTTCCAATCAGGAAGAGGAGTAAAACCGTTTTCGACTAATTTAGATTTATCTAAACGTGAATTAAACGGACGTTTTGCTTTACTTTCACCATATTCAGCTGTTGTAACAGGAATAACTTTTGTTGTATATCCAGCTTGTTTATATATTTCAACACAGAAATCATACCAAGAGATATAACCGCCTTCATTTGTTGCATGATAATATCCGTACTTATCTGTTTCAATCATATCCACTAATAATCTAGCTAAATCTTTTGAATAAGTTGGTGTTCCTATTTGGTCATTTACTACTCTAACTTCATCATGAGTTTGCCCAACTTTTAGCATTGTGTTTACAAAAGATATTGGTCCACCAAATAACCATGCGATTCTAACAATAAAATACTTCTCTATTTGTGAAACGAATTTTTCACCTTTTAATTTAGTCATCCCATATATAGATAATGGGCCGAAGTTTTTATCGTCTGGCTGCCAAGGCCTTTCGCCTGTTCCATCAAATACATAGTCTGTAGATATTTGCATTAACTTGCAATTTATCTTTGCACAAACATCGGCTAAAGTTTTTGGAATAATTGTATTTAAAGCAAATACTTTTGGTTGGTTGTTTTCATCTTCGGCAGCATCTACTGCTGTCCAAGCAGCGCAGTTAATAACAGCATCAGGATTAATCTTTTCAACTTTGAACATTACTTCATCATAGTTAGTTGCATCCATAACAAAATCAACATCGCCTGCAATATCACATGATATGCATTCGTGATTTCTACTCTTAATTTCATTTACGACTGTTTTCCCTAATTGACCACTTGCGCCTACAACCAAAATCTTCATTTCAAAACTCCTTGTATATTTTCTTATTTCTTTGAATACATCTTTTCATAGTATGTTAAATAATCGCCAGATGTTACATCATCCATCCATTCTTGATTATTCATATACCATTCAATAGTTTCTTTGATACCTGTTTCAAAATTATACTTAGGCTTCCATCCTAGTTCAGTTTCAATCTTAGTTGGATCAATTGCATAACGTAAATCGTGACCTTTACGATCTGTAACGTATGTTATTAAATCATCAGTTTTACCTAATGCCTTAATAATTGTTTTTACAACTTCAATGTTATGTCTTTCGTTATGACCACCAATATTATAGACTTCTCCATTTCTACCATTTCTCATAACTAAATCTATACCAGCACAATGGTCACAAACATGTAACCAGTCTCTAACATTTAAACCTTCGCCATATACTGGCAATTTCTTATCGTGTCTTGCATTATTAATCATCAACGGAATCAACTTCTCTGGGAATTGATATGGACCGTAGTTGTTAGAACATCTTGTGATAGACATATTTAATCCAAATGTTCTATGGTATGCCATAACTAATAAATCTGCTGAAGCCTTTGATGCGCTATATGGTGAACTTGTATGAAGTGGCGTTGTTTCAGTAAAGAATGAATCAGTAGCTTCTAATGGTAAATCACCATATACTTCATCAGTGGATACTTGATGGTATCTCTTAACACCATATTTTAGTGATGCATCCATTAATACTTCAGTACCAATAATGTTGGTTCTTAAAAATACTTCAGGATCTTCAATTGATCTATCTACATGAGATTCAGCCGCAAAATTGACAACGATATCAAACTTTTCTTCTTCAAATAGTTTGTTGATGTTTTCTCTATCACGAATGTCCATCTTTACGAATTTAAAATTAGGATTATCTTTACATCCATCTAAATTCTTAAGATTTCCTGCATAAGTTAATAAATCTAAAGCTACTATTTGATCTTCGGGATGTTTGTCTAATTCATAATAAACAAAGTTTGATCCAATAAAGCCTGCAGCACCTGTAACTAGTATTTTCATAACTAAAAGCCTCCAATTGATTGGTTTATTTAATTTTATCAAAAATAAAGAGGTATCTCTACCTCTCGTTTGTTTGTTTAGTTTGGGTATTACTTTTTATATTCGAAATTTGCGTTACATTCTTGTAATGTTGATGCATTCTTATCTTTTTCAGATAACACCGGTTCAATTCCATTCAACAATGATCCCCAGTCAACATTGATTGTTGGATCGTCATATCTTATACCGCCTTCACTTTCTTTGTTATAAAGGTTATCACATTTATATTGGAATTCAACATCATCAGTTAATGTTAAGAAACCATGTGCCATTCCTCTAGGAATAAAGAACATTCTTTTGTTTTCAGCACTTAATTCGCAACTTGTCCATCTCCCGTATGTAGGTGACCCTTTTCTCAAATCTACAGCTACATCAATAACTGTACCCTTTGTGCACCTAACAAGTTTTGCTTGAGAATATGGATCTCTTTGGTAATGAAGACCTCTTAGTGTTCCTTTTTGAGCAGAGAATGACATGTTGTCTTGAACGAAGACATTGTCTATACCCATATCTTTAAACTTGGCTTCGTTATATGTTTCCATAAACCAGCCACGATTGTCACCAAAGCATTCTGACTCAATGATATATACGCCTTCAATAGGAGTCTCAATCTTCTTCATTATTGAGCCTTCCCTTCAGCTACAGCTTTTAGATGAGCGCCGTACGGAGATTTTCCATAACGAGCTGCACTTTCTAATAATTTCTTTTTAGAAATCCATTTATATTTATATGCGATTTCTTCTGGAGCAGAAATAACAATGTTTTGTCTCTTAGATATCAATTGAACATAGTTAGCTGCTTCTACTAGTGAATCCATGGTTCCTGTATCTAACCATGCATAGCCACTGCCTAATAATTCAACACTTAATTTCTTTTTCTTTAGATACATATCGTTTAGTGTTGTAATTTCTAATTCCCCTCTAGCAGAAGGTCTAACTTGTTTTGCCATTTTCGCAACACCTTTTGGATAGAAGTATAAGCCAGTGATACAGTAATTAGATTTTGGATGTTGAGGTTTTTCTTCAACAGATAAGACTCTGCCTCTTTTATCAAATTCGACAATGCCAAATCTCTCTGGGTCGTTTACATGATATCCAAAAATAGTTGCTTTACCTTTTTCGGCATTATTAACAGCATTATTTAGTAGTTGTGAAAAACCATTGCCATAGAAAATGTTGTCGCCTAATACCATTGCACAAGCATCATCACCAATAAACTCTTCACCAATAATAAATGCTTGAGCTAAACCATCAGGAGATGGTTGTACTTTATAAGATAACTTGACACCAAATTGAGAGCCATCACCTAACAGTTCTTCAAACCTTGGTGTATCAGTAGGTGTTGATATTACAAGAATATCTTTGATACCTGCAAGCATCAATGTGCTTAATGGATAATAAACCATCGGCTTATCATAAACAGGTAACAACTGTTTTGATGTGACCATTGTAAGTGGATATAATCTAGTGCCAGCTCCACCAGCTAATATAATACCTTTCATATTTCTTTCCTCTAATTCAATTATATAATCTTATTCAAATCAATATCCTTTGTTTCTTTGTTGTATACTACAAAATTTTGTTTTCTGTTGTACTTGTTTGTGAAATGCTCGATTAGATTATCGTCATCACATAATACAACATCTGCTTTATCGTAAAACGTTTGTTCTATATTGTTGGTTATTTGTTCAATACGATAATTCGCGTCTTCATGATATTTCTCGGGAATCATTCCGTGTGTATCCCAAACAACATTTGTGTTTTTTAAATTAAATATTTCAAACATATCTGAAGATAATCTCTCACTCATGAATCTGATAACACCATGAATTAGTACGTGACCACTTTGTTCAATTAGTTTTATGATTTCTTCTGCTTGAAGCATATCGTAACTATTGTAAACAACTGATACATGTTTATCATCGATAAAATCAACCATAACATGTTCGCACATTCTATTTTCACCAGATAGGTATATCTTATAACTATTGATACTATCATCAATAAACTTAATTCGGTTATTATATTCGTTATCTAATTCATTAAATAGTGGACCAATTATGCATGTTGTCGATTGATTAGAAACAATATCGTGTAATTTTCCTTTGTTGATATTGTCTTGTTTTTCATCTTTATGATCTTGTATTTTTTTATCAATTTTCTTCTTTAGCCAGTTAGGGAAATTTGTTCCTTCTTCTTTTATTTTTTCAAATCCTCTGACAACCATGAATCTAAATTTCGCAAATTCTAAGCCAGGTATTTTTACATTATTAATTATTTTTTTGTATCCGAAAACTAACTTTTCATAATAATCATTAGAGCAATTTTCTAAAGTATATATTTCATTAGCTTGTCTTAAACACTCTTTTGAAATTGATTCTCTTAGTTTGTTATCTTCAATTAGCTTAACAATCGCATTAAACCATTCATCAGTAGTGTTGTTTACTAACAAACCATTAACGCCATCTTTTATGCCATAAATATATGGCTCTAGATTCGAATACACTCCGACAATACCAAATGAAGCATATTCTACAAACTTATTGAAATACTTACATCTATGGAATTCTGTATCTGGCATTGGAGCTAAACCAATATCCCAATTGCATTTAGACATAAAAGCTGTGTATGCATCATAACCATCTTGATATGGCAAATGTTTTAGATTAAATTCATCAACGAATTTAGGTTTAGCACCCATAAATTCAATATCTATCTCATCGTGATATTTATTTGCCAGTTTTTCTATTGTGTCTCTTAATATTTGATTAAGATCTTGCGCTCTATCTATAGAACCTGCAAAGCCAACCTTTATTTTTTTATTTTTTTCTTTTCTATCAATTCTATTTAATGATGGTTCATTTATTAAAAAAGCATTCTTAAATCCACTTCCATATTTTTTTAGCAATACAGGAGATGTTGTCAAAAATGTATCACAATTTGACATAATTGTCTTTATTTGTCTTTGTGTAGATGGTTTTAAATAATTTGGAGCACTACTTAAATATTTAGGAACATTTAAGATGTCATCATCTAACACATAAACAAGATGCTTCCCTGCTTTTTTTGCAATCTTAGAAACATACATATCTAAGTCCGTATCGCTACGCAAAAAAACAATTACATCAGCCCATTCAATATTCTTCTTATTAATGAAATGTGATATTACAAATTTATAATTTATTTTTCCGATTTTATCTAGATAACCAAGTTGTGAATGCCCACACAAAATGACAGACGGAATAAATGTAATTGAAACACATAGAACATTCATTATTTTTTGCCTTTTTCTTGAGATTCGATATATGCTTTACATACTTTTTCGGTATCTCCAAACATAACAACTTTACCGTGATCAAGCCAGATAACTTTATCACACATCTCTTTAATTTGATCTATGTCATGAGATACAAATAACACTGTTGCACCGCCATTCATAAGTTCCATCATTCTAGCTCTTGATTTCTTTTGGAAAGCTACATCACCTACTGCTAATATTTCATCGACAATTAGTATTTCTGGTTGAACTACTGATGCTATTGAGAACGCCAATCTAGCCATCATACCAGATGAATAGTTTCTAATTGCCATATCAATGAAATCGCCTAGTTCAGAGAATTCAACAATTTCATCATATTTTGATTCTAGATATTCCTTTGAATAGCCCAAAATAGCGCCATTCAAATATATGTTTTCTTTACCAGTAAGTTCCAAATCAAAACCAGCGCCTAGCTCTAGCATTGGAACAATATTGCCTCTTGCAATTACTTTTCCTTTTGTAGGTTTCAATATTCCTGATATAACTTTTAGGGTCGTTGATTTACCAGCACCATTAGAACCAATTAGACCTAATGTTTCACCTTTTTCTACCACAAAAGACACATCATCTAGAGCCATGAATTCTTTGTAGTTTAGTTTGCCCTTTAACTTCAACGTAAAAATTTCCTTTAATGAATTTAAAGGTTCATCCGACATTCTAAATTTCATAGAAACATTTTGAACTTCTATCATCTTTTCTGTCATATAACACCTACAAATATAAAGTAAATTTATCCTGTTCTTTCTTGAAGATTAAAGAACCAAGTAATAACCAGAAGAATGCCATTGCAAAAGTATAAGCGTAAGCTCTAGGTTCTGGAGATATGCCGTCTATTAAACAAATACGAATGTTTTTAATACATTGATATAAAGGATTAAAAGTTTGAATAAAACTATACTTTGGCGAAATGATTGATGCAGGATAGAAGATTGGCGTTGCATACATCCAAATCATAGAGATTACACTCCATAAGAATTGAATATCTCTAAAGAACACCATCAATGTCGCAAGAATCATGCCAAAGCCGAGCACAAATATTATTAAACACAAAAAGAAGAACAAAGATAATATCGCCGACTGTTTTAATGTAAGTCCAGTTAATAGTACTACTAGCAACAACGGAATAATTGAGATAATCAAGTTGATTGATGAAGAAATTGTTCTTGATAATGGGAATATATATTTTGGAACATATACTTTAGTGATTAACCTATCGTTATGAGATATTGAAGTCAAACACATTGAAGTCGCTTCACTAAAGAAACTATAACTAATAACACCGGTCAATAAATATACCGGATAATTCGCAATATCTGATTTAAAGAAATTAGAAAATACAAAATATTGAATTGTCATCGTTAGCAATGGATTTAAGAAGCTCCACAAAACGCCCAATACCGATCTTTTATATTTTGTTTTAAAATCTCTTAATACCAATTGATGAATCAAGAATTGATATCTATCAATTACATTGATTGCGATAATTAAATAATTCTTTTTCTTATTGATAAAGCATTTATATGAAACATATAAAATTGCTACAAGCATGATTCCAAATCCGCCTACTATATACCAATACCATTGACCCGTGAATATATATTCTTGACCTGTCGTTGAAAAACAGATATTACCACTTATATGCTCACCATTATCAATATAGCTTCCACGAGCTACACTACCGTTAGTTAATATTGCGATACCCTCGTTTTTATCGCTTGTTGAGGTGAAGGTTAGTGTAACTAATTTTCCAGTTAAACCAGTGATGTATTTATCGCTTTCTAGTGTAATTACTTCACCTTCTTCTAATTTAGATATATCTATGTCTTTTTTCATTAGAAGTTTTGTTCCACTGCTTACTTCTACATGTAATGTACCAACATTAGTTCTATAAAAAGTCGTGATTTTAAATGATACACTTTTTAATCTGTCAACCAAGTTCACAAAATTCTGTATAACAGTTCTACCAGCTACTATTTCTTCAGTAGATTGGTTTGGATTTAACATTTGAATCTCGCTACGAGATTGTCTGTATCTTATTTGATCTCCAGCCAAAAAATAAAAAGATACGACTAAAGCACAATATGTCGCAAAAATAGAAGTAAATATCTTTTTAAGTTTTTCTTTATTCATATCTTTCTAAATTTTATCATCTTTAGATGTAGTTTACTAACACCAGCAACTTGTAGAATAAGTAATTAATAGAATCAACTTTGAACAATGGATTTGATAATAATTCTTTTTTATAAGCTTTGTTTTCTTGATAATTCGCAACTATTTCCATTAATTCTTTATCCTGTTTTGAACATTCATCACCGAACACTTTTAATAATGATTTTGCCATATTGCTTCTAGTGTTCTTACTTTTACCACTAGTAAAATGTTCTATTCTGTTTTTGAACGCTTTAACCTTGTTTCCTGATAAACCAATAGCATTGTCACCATGTTGACGGTAATATAGATGACTATTATTATCTAGTATCATCTTTCCAAACATTGTTACTATTTTATGAATAATCGAATCATGAATTATGCAATAGTTTTTCTCAATGTCGTATTTTATTATTTGTTTTCTAGCTTCATGATTAAAAACGAATGTGCATCCAGGAGATGTTTGATATAACAATGAATGCGCAAAGTCGGTGTATGTATATAAACGTGAAATGTTATTTTCTATTGGATTTAGATTTTCATCTGTTAATGTATATCTACAACAATATAATAGTGGGGTTGTGCTATC
This sequence comes from Candidatus Colivicinus equi, assembly GCA_018064825.1. GTDB lineage: Bacteria > Bacillota_I > Bacilli_A > Erysipelotrichales > Erysipelotrichaceae > Colivicinus > Colivicinus equi. The sequence continues at coordinate 20,799 of JAGHUL010000118.1, read as the reverse complement.
TTCTTTTTCTAATTGTTCGATAGCCGAAGAAAGCTTATCCTCAAACCACACATCATCTTGATCGCATAATGCATAATAATCCGCATCTTCACTTTTATTAATCAATTCAAAGAATGATTTTGCGGGTCCTTTATTTTGACCTTGATAGTGCTCAATAAAAGAATATCTTTGTTCATATTCACTAATAATATCTAATGTCTTATCTGTTGAGCCATCATCTCTAATTAAGATTTTATTTGGAGTTAGTTTTTGATTTACTAAAGAATCTAATTGTTGTCTTAGATATTTTTCACCATTATATGTCGACATCAATACAATTAGTTTCACTTTAAAACCTCATTGATTACATCTGTGCATTTTTTGTCAAATACTTCCTTGGTGAAGTTATTTTCATATACATCAAATATCTTCTTAGAATTCTTTCTAAGTTCGATTAATTTATTTTCATATAATTTAAAGTTATCAGTTACGTTAACACCAATATCATTTTCTTCAATTAAATTCCATGTATCACCTTTAATATTATTTATAATAGGTAAACCGTATTGAAGATAATCAATTGATTTAACTGTTAAACCAATATATAAATTATCTTTATATATATTTATTCCAGCATGACATTGACTAAATACTTCTTCTTTTATTTTTTCGTCATAAGTCTCGCCATAATCTATTACTCTACATATCTTCTTAGCTTCTTGAATTAGTTTATCTTTACTTTCGCCTACCCCAATTACGTGTAAAACCACATCCTTATTTGAAGATTTAATTATGTCACATATCTTATCTATATCGATGATGTTGTTTATTGACCCAATATAACATAAAGATAATTCATCACTAGGTAAATCTAGTTCTGAATGAATTGCACGAGAATCTCTACACCAATGTATAGTATTAATATTCCCTTTATATTCTTTTTCTAGTATTTCTTTATATAAATCACATTCACTTACTACAGCATCGGCACAGTCAATATTCTTTGAACGAATGTTTCTCCATAGATTAAATGGGAATGAATTCTTATTGATATTAATTGGAAGTGATTCTGGCCACATATCAATCATGTCGATGATGATTTTTACATCTTTATGTTTTTTCTTATATTTTTTTGCATAGCTAATTAAGCTATTACATGGCGCTTCTATCCATATCAAATCTGGTTTATACTCTCTAATCAACAAGAAAGTATCTGAAGCAAATTGTTCATGCGAACGCATTCTTCTTAAAGAAAGATTTTTCTTATATTTAATGGTTGGCACTAAATCATATCCTTTTGGATAATCTTCCCTTGGCTTTTTTGTTTTATGTAAAAAGTTGGTGGTGATTAATTTAAGCTCATCGCCTCTTTTTCTAAAAACATTCGCAATCGAATTTACACGCTCTTCATTAGATTGAAAACATGTTGCTATTACTACTTTCATAATTCTCCATTAATTCACAAATGTATAAGATAATACATACACTATAATTTCAAACATAAATAGGATGTATGCGTAAATAACGTATTTATCTATTTTTTCTGGTATTTGTATTTTCTTGTTGTTAAACATCGAGAAGAAATAAGGAAGTAATGGACAGAAATATCTTCCTTGTATTCCTTGAATCATAGTATCAGTTGTAAGTGTCCAACCATAAAGCATTCCTAAGATGATAAAGAAAGCTACACCTAAACAAACAAGAGAAAATGCGCCACGAACTGGCCATGTCATAGTATAGTTTTCTTTTCTTAAAGCAACTAAGCCAATGAAAATAAGTATTATACGAACATATGTCATTGGAAGAATCAATGTTACACCAGCTAACGCTTTTCCTAATGATTGATAGAACCAAGTTGATAACCAGAATCTAACTGTTCTTAAGATTATTGATATTGTTTGAATTGGATGTTGAAGAATAAAAGTTGTTGAATATGTGTAGCCACCATTGTGTTCATATCCAGAGTCTTCTCTTAAAATAGTTTCTGCATATACTTTGAATTGATCTAAGAAGTCTTCAACAAATGGTTGAATTCTAAACCATATATTTTGCAAGATAATAAATATCGTTGGACAAGTTATGATTAATAACGAGATTGTTTTTCTCTTCTTGTTTCCAAATTTTTCTGCTGGTACTAGCCAGAACAATAATGCAAAGAATCCATATACAATCTTTGCGGGAGCTAAGGCTAAGTTAACAAAGAATACGATTGCGATATCTTTATTCGAAATTTGTTCACTACCAAATTTCCATTTCATAAAGAATGATATTGAAATAAATGTCAATCCAAATATGAAACAGTCATAAGACATAGATGCTGCTTGTTGAATGAAGATTGGAAGCATCGAAAGAACTCCAAACAACCTTTTGTGTACAGGGGTATTTTTTATTGCGATATATACGCACAGCGCATAGAACAACAAATTAAATACTCTTCCTGCATAATATGTTCTTAACATATTAACACCAAATAATCTAGCTAAAGAAATGCCTGCTGCTTGTGGAATAAATTGGATAACGTAGTTATATCTAAAAAGATATTTATCTTTTTCTTCTATCTCATATATTTTGCCCTTTAGTATGAGCGGTTTATTCATGTCTCTCATAAACCTGTTGTACGAATAGCTAACATTTATGAAGCTTCCAAATGAATCATAATTAATATACGCTTTATCTATGTCTTTATTGTTGTCATAGCCATGCATCATAAGATTTGATACTTGTAAAGCAGTTTCGTAATGATTGTTTTCATCAGGTATTGCGCCTGGTGACATTATGCATGCAAAAACAAGTCCAAATACAAGAATCATACATGTGAACATCTTTTCTTCTTTTGGATCTAATAATAACAGAATCAATATCAATAAAGAGAAAGAAATAATGACAGCTGTTATTACACCTTTATAGAATGCAGTATAGGTGTCATTGTCGATTAGAAACTTAATAGCAGATTCGCCCGTCATTTGGTATTCATTAAAAAGCATCTCGCTATCTTCGAAGAACGAATCAAACGAGTAATACACGCCAGCACACGACTCAAATTTACTATCCGATGTTAATGTTACAATAATATGTTTATCAACATTTGAATCTAAAGCGTTATCTAGCGAATATGTTACATATGCATTGTCTTGCATAGACTTTACATTTGTTTTTGTATCTAAATATACATTATTTGTATCCGATCCAACCGCTTTTACGTACACATTGCCTTTGTTATTTCTAATATATGTTGCGTACTTAATTGATATAGCTTTGCTTCCATCGACTGTCGGAATAGTTTGAACAAGTTTTCTATTGTTATAAAGTCTATATGTATGGCTATAGTCTTGACCACCTACTGGTTCTTTACCTAAAGATGAATCATAAAACGACAAGGTTAAAACAATAGTGCCAATCCAAATAACGCTAAAAACAATTAAAAGAACTTTATTCTTCATAAAGTTCTCTTTTATTCTATCTTTTAGAATAGATAACTTACTCATCTATTATTTATTATAATATACTGTTATTTTTTCTTTAAATCATCTAACTCTTTATGAAGATTTGCAACCTCATATGTTAACTTTACTATTTCTTCGTTGTGTTTAGAGATCATGCAGTATACATAGAAAGTTAAGCCATATAGTAATCCAATCATAATTAAAAATACAGCATTAACAGGAAGTTCAATTCCTAAAATTTTTGCAAGTTCATAAAATGTTTTTGGGAATATTGCCATGATAAGTGACAACAAAGACCATAACATCCACACAATTGAATACTTAATGTTTAGCTTCTTCTTAACAACAAATATTAATACGAATAAAAATGCTATTAATGATGCAACTAGTAATCCGATTCTTAATCCTACACTCATATCTTTGCCTCTTATTGAATAAATAAAATAGATAACATAACAGCAATCATATAATAGATAGATTTAAATGGGCTATGGAAATAAGATACGCCACCCTCTCTATCTTTCATCTCAACTTGTACTTCTGATACTTTATATCCTGTATGAATCAAATGACATAGCGCATCTGGTTCAGCATAGAAATTCATTGATTCACTAAACTCTTTGATTACGTTTCTTCCTAATGCTCTCATACCACTAGTTGGATCTGTAACCTTTTTTCCGGTTTTTATTTTGATTAAGCCACAAATGATTCTACTTCCTAACATTCTAGCATTTAATGGTTTCTTCTCTTGCACAAATCTAGAACCAACTACATAATCATCGCCTGCTTCGATTTGTTTTAATATTGGTTCAACATATGATGGTTGATGTTGACCATCTCCATCAATACACATACAACAATCATAGCCATGATCATAAGCGTATTTAAAACCAACTCTAGTTACTCCAGCGATTCCTAAATTGATAGGTAAATCCAGATGATTAAAGTTGTTTCTATCCAATATCTCGGCTGTTGAATCACTAGAAAAATCATTAATAACTAGATAATCATAATTGTATTTGCATACATCTTTTATTAATGCTTCTATATTTGCTTCTTCGTTATGTGCTGGGATAATGATTAATGTTTTCATTTCTTTATAATTTTAGCACATTACTATTTCTTAATTATTTGACCAATGGTATGGAAAGTTCTGATTACGGTCTTTGTTAAAGGGAATGACACGTTATTTGTTCTTAATACTTTAAAGCATTCAAAGAAGTTTTTTACATATCCTACTAATCCATTTGATGCGCCGCCATATCTCATTTTGGCAAAATATTTTTTTAAATATTTGAACTTAACATTATTTTGACTACATCTAATCATAAAATCATAGTCAGAACATATCTTATAATCTATGTTATATTTTCCTATCAAATCATATGTTTGTTTTCTAACATACATACTTGGATGGGCTGGGCACCAATAGTCATTCTTCTTTTCGCCAGATATATAATCTCTAATTGTCTTATCTAGCTTCTCATCACAATATAAGATATCTGCATATACAATATCTGTCTCTTCATCAAAGTTATCAATTACTGTTTGGAATACATTTTGATCATATAAAATATCATCACTGTTTATAGTCGCGATAATATCTCCAGTAGCCATTGCCACACCTTTGTTCATGGCATCATAAAGACCATTATCTTTTTCAGATATTACTTTAATATGTTTATCATTAGAATATTTATTAATGATGTCTAAAGTAGAATCTTTGCTTTTCCCATCAATGATTAAATATTCATAATTTGTATATGTTTGTTGTAATACTGATTTAATAGTGTCTTCTATTGTTTTTTCAGCATTATAGCAAACTGTAATTATTGTAATTTTCTTTGGTCTATTCATAGTTTATATTATATATTTATTCAAAAACATCTTTTAAAATGATTCCTTCAATTATTAATTTTGCATTCTCCCTCGTAGGTTTTAATATGTATACCATTACAAAATTAGTAATAAATTGGGTTAATGTTAGTGCTATCGCTGCTCCTATGGCACCAAACACTTTAATTAAAGAATAATTTAGTACAACATTTGCTATCACACCTACTAAAGCTATTTGTTTTTCGTATTTTAATTTGTCGTTACATTGCATCCATATCGTTCTAGATACGCCTAAATACGCGAAAATCGTATTCCATGAGCATATTTTCAGCAATATAGAAGCTTCTGAATAATCAACTCCATATATTGTCGTGATAATAAAGTTAGATAGGATTGTGAGTGCTATAGCTACAAAAACACCTATATAGAATATAGAAGCATATAATTGTTTTAGTTTTTTCTTAAAAGCTTGTTTATCTTCTTTAAATAATTCAATTATTATGGGACTAGCAGAGTCTATAATTGACATTAACACTATTGGCCAAGCGTTACATAACTGAGTAGCAGCCGAATATAATCCAACCGCTTTATCATCTAATAAGCCACCAAGCAAGAGTTTATCCGCTTGTCCATATACAGCAACCATAATATCAGCAAATAGATAGTGCCAACTTCTAGCAAGCAACATCTTACCTGTGTTTATAGAAAACTTAAATTTATACCCGTCCCTAAAATATACATAGAGCAATAAAACCGCAATTACTATATAGTCAAGTGAAACTGCAAAAGCAAACCATTTAACATCTCTTTTTAAAAGAAGACAAACGACTCTAAATATTGAAGTTAGTGTATACGCTATAATATTTATTTTTGCAGTTTTATGTGCCATCAACTTTGACTGATAGAAATATGTTATACAATCAAATGTTTGAAATATTAATGATAATGATTGGAGTACTGTTAATAATACTAATATTGGGCTTTTTTTAATGGCTGTTATTAGCACATATAGCACAAAGATTGATGCGATTGCTATTACCATCCTAAAGACAATCATTGTACCTAAAATTTCATCATTTTTCTCTTTGTTGTCAATTAACTCCTTTACAACTATTTCGTTCATTCCCAAGGCACACACTTGAGCAAAGAAAGCGACATATGAATATGTGTGTTGAATTGAACCGTAATCTGTTGGGCCAAGATATCTTGCGATGAACATGGTTGTAACAAAAACAAGGCCCATTTGAATAATACGCCCAGTTAACATCCAAGATGCATTTTTCGCAAATCTACTCGTAATGTTCTTTCCCATATATAATCACTTTCTCTATGCAAGCCTCTACTATTATTGTGTCAATTATGAATAATGATGATCCACTCATAATCGGTTCTAAGAATAACTGCAGGGTTATTGCGAAAAATAACGATGAAATAAACAATTTAAAATCATTAGATACCCTCTTGCTTTTTAGAACTTTTACGAATGTTACAACAAACATTATTGAATGAGTAACCAATAAAGCAAACGGTATTATTCCTGCATAGTCATATGTATCCATCCACAAATCATGAACTTGAATACCCAGAATATCATGTATTTCTTGACCGCCCCATAAATGTTCAGGCATTAATTTAATTGCCTTAAAAAATATGTCTAGTCTTCCTGTATCTAAACCATATTCAACAAATTTTTTTACAATGCCGAAATTATCTATATATTCTTTTAAGCCAAATAAATTTAGGAAATAAATAAGTGCAAATAATACAATTATCAAACCAAAACTAATAAACGCAACAATTGCTGGTTTAAAATTAATTTTTTTGTTCTTAAAAATACAAGCATCTAAAAACAACGATACCAGTAAGCAAATAAGCACCATAATAATAGGCGTTCTTCTTCCTAACGCTAGATCATATATCATGACAATAACAAATAGCGTGATTCCTAAAATTCTATATTTTTTGCTGTCTTCGTGAATTAACAAGTAGTATAAAAGCGATATCACAAAAACAGTAAGGACTGCTGTTGATGTAGTTGGCACTTTGCTCTGTGTCCATATATCGTAATGGCTTACTGAATTAATCATATTTAGACCATCGAGACTAAGATCTGCTATTATATTGAGGCCTACGTGTAGCGCCATACCAAATCCCAAAATATACACTACTTTTTTTATGGTTTTTTTATCTTTTTTTAAGATATTACTTCCAATATAATATGCCATTGGAAAGCAAAATCCCATGGTGCTATAAAATCCTAGTTTAAACGAAAATAAAAAGAAGGATATTCCAAATAATACCAAAATTAAGAAGGTTAACCAATTATTAACTTTAAAACTGAATTTGTTATCTATAAATAATATTAAACATATTACTGGGAGGAATAATTGTCCATAATGCAAAAAATTGATTGCCACAAGAAACAATAAGCAATTAATTACTAAATCAATATATTTTTTTGTAGACCACATACATTAATAATTATATTATTTTTGTCTATTCTAATAAAATGATGAATTTTATTTCCAATCAATCTTATTTAATATCTCTAATTAACATAAAGCTTTCAGCATACTTCATTCCAACCGTCATTCCTCTATGCTGAGCTAATGAAACAATGCCTTCCTTAGATCTTGGATTTGGGCATTTACATATTTGATGTTTATATGCTTTCATAGCGTTTACTTTGTTATTGATTTCATCAACTATGTCAACATAAACATTTGGAATAAAGGCATTAACAGTGTTCGGAATGTCCCAATCTGTTTCCGATAGTGTTTCATATGCATATATTCTTTTGACAATATGCTCATATCTTGGACGTAAGGCAACCATACACGCATCTACAATCATCTTGTGGTCTATGTGCATATCGCCTTTGTGAGGAATATATACTTCTTCAGGTTTTACTTTTTGAATTAGTTCAATAAATGCTTTATTCAGTTCATTTCTAGGAACAGTCTCTAACATTGCAGCAGGGAAATCCAAAAAAATAGTATCTTTTACGCCCATTATTTTGTGAGCTTCTAAACATTCTTTCTTGTCAATAATATTATCTTTTTCATCAAATAATGGTAAACACCCTTTTGTTGCTATACAAACAAACACTTGATGTCCTTCCTTTGCAAATCTAGAAATTATTCCGCCGCAACCCAATACTTCGTCATCGGGATGTGGAGCTATAACTAATATTTTCATATATCCTCCTATTTAAATCTATGCCCTACAATCAACTTAACATTATCTACGTTATCGAATTCTGTAACTCTTAACAACCCTCCATTGCAAACAATATCAATGTAATTATTGTCAATGTTTGCTATTTGGCCATTAAAACCATAATATAGATTGTTATCCAATTTATCTGCTCTGTAAATTATCACTTTGTGTTTTCCGTCGTACATAGAAAAAGCACCCGGATACGGTTTTGATATCGCACGAACAAACAAATGAAGTTCGTCAATTGGTAAATTCCAGTCAATTACACCATCTTCAGGTGTTCTTTTTAATGTGTATGTTGCTTTTGAATGATCTTGTTTGATTGGTTTTAAGGTGCCATCCATTATTTCTCGGAATACTTTCTTAGCGGCTTTTACAGCGGCAATATCACTATTGTCACAAACATCTTGAGCATAATCGTTATCACCTATATAGTATGTTTCTTGTCCTAAGATATCCCCTGAATCTATTCCGTCATCAATAAAAAACAATGTGCTCTTTGATTCTTTCATGCCAAGGAGTTGCTGCCAAACATTAGCAGCTCTTCCTCTGAATTTTGGCAGTGGTGCTGGATGAAAACCAACACATCCGACCTTTGCGGACTTAATTATTTCGCTGCCAATAAGTTGTGACAAACCTATAACAAAGATATAGTCAGGATTTAGTTCTTTAATTATTTCTATGTTTTCTTGATCGTTTATTTTCTTAAATGTTTTATACGGAATGTTATTATCTTTTGCGGTTAAATGAATTGGACAATAATCAGAAACGTTTTCAGAATATTGTTCATCTAGTGAAAAAACATATGAAATAGGAAATTTCATTTCTATCATTGTTTCTAATAATAATTTGCTTGTAGTAACTGAACCTATTAATACTGTTTTCATATTTGATATCCTTAATTCACAAAATATTCAAATGATGGCCACACGATATATAAATCGAAGCCAAATTCTATTAATATCTTCCTATTCTCTATTATATTTCGTTTTATTTATTCTTCATATAGGTGATAAATTAAGCGCTTTTAGAATCAAATGCTTTCAATAATTTCTATCCATTTATCTGTTATTACATCTGCCGAAAGTTTCTCATATATTTTTGTGGCATTTTCTGCAAGCATTTTCCCATAATCGTTGTTGTTGATTATTTTCAACATCGCATTAACCAATTGTTCCTCGTTGCCTATGCATACTAATATACCGTTTTTATCATCTTCGATTAGGTCAGAAGCAGCAGATATTTTTGTACTTATTACTGGTAACCCTATACACATCGCTTCAGCTAAAGCATTTGCCATGCCCTCATAATTCGAAGACATAACGAACAGTTTAGAAGTTTTAATTAATTCTAAAATATTCTTTCTGCTTCCAGGTAAAAGTACGTGACCTTCTAATTCTAATTCGTTAATCAATCTCTCCAATCTTTCGCGATAAGAACCTTCTCCATATATTATCAGTTTATAATCTGGAATGTTTATTTTTTTGAATGCTCTAATCAACAATTCTTGATTTTTTTGTTTCTCTAATCTACCTACTGATACAATCGTTTTTTCTTTATTGGCATTCAACGCAACACCAACCATATCTTTGTTAGAAAACGGATTCATAATCACTTCGCATCTATTAATTATGTTTGAAAAATAATTATAATTATCTGTTGATTGCACAATCACATTATCAGCCGTTTTATATAATAAGTTTCTTAACAATCTCAATGCTTTTCCATTTGGAACATAACGTGGATCATTTCTATCAGCTACAATAATAGGAATATTGTTTCCCTTGTTTGCCAATAAAGCCATCATATTATATTTAGCTAAAAACGAAACAATCACATCAGCATTGCTTTTAAAATAATGTTTCATCCATTTTATATTTTTTATTATGTTTCTTGTTTTTGTGTTTTCTTCGACCGTAGTTACTTTTACTTTGTTACTTAATGGGTAGATATTTTCGCTTTTATAGTACTTTAATATTTCGACATCAAAACCTCTTTCTGCCATATTACTAGAAAGAATAGATACGACTCTTTGTGCTCCGCCATCATCTAATGTGCAAATAAAAAATAATACCCTTTTCATTGTTTTACTTTATTTATTTCTTGTAAGTAATTATTTATAACGATATTTCTGTCAAATTCTTTTTCTATTTTTCTTCTTCCATTTATTCCTAATTGTTTTCTTTCCTCTAAAGAAAGCGATAGAAATTTTTCTATTTTTTCTATAAGATCATTAGCGTCCTTCTCTTTTACCACAAATCCATTTATTCCGTCTTCTATTACTTCTCTACATCCTGGACGGTCTGTCGTAATGATTGGCCTTCCGCTAGCTGAAGATTCTAACAACACATTAGATAATCCTTCTGGGTAATATGTCGGATGAACGGTACATTGAATAATTGAATATATTTCAGTCATATTCTTTACTGACCCATGATATATAACTATACTGTTTCCATTTAATTCTTCAACTATTTGTTTGTAGTCATCTTCAAAAGTGCCACAAATATGAAAACGGGTATTTTTATATTTTTTTCCAATATATTTTGCGGCTTCAATATATTGATCAAAACCTTTTTCTTTCATTATCCTTCCTACATACACAAAATCAACTGTATCATTTTCAGGATATTGTAATACTTTATACTCTGTTAAATTAACACCTGATCCAGGAATTAGTTTACATTGTTCCTCTTTAACAAGGCCCTTATCAAGCATAATATTCATATTAAAACTATTCTGGAAGAATACTTTATTAGACTTTCTTAAACCGATTTTATATAAAATCTGAACAACTTTTTGTACCAAGCCGTCCTTTTGATTTGAACCTATTCCACCCGTAATATTTGTTAGATATGGAATGCAATTCATTTGGCAAGCAAGCCCGCCATAGACGTTCGGCTTAACAGTATATGTTAAAACAATATCAGGCTTTATTTTATTAATTATCTTTTTATAAAAACTTATAAGCTTAATATCTTTTATTGGATTTGTACCTTTTCTTTCAAATTCTGTTTTTATGAATGTACATCCCATCTTTTTTAAATCTTCAATATAATTCCCATATGGAAGAGATATAAAAACTTCATTATCTTTTAATAATGTTTCTATTAATTCTTTGCGGAACTTATATAGTCCCTCATCATCATTTGCTAAAAATAATATTTTCATGCTCTATATAACGGAAAGAAATTTTGTCTTAATTCCTCACCAACTCTTAGTTTAACAAGTTCATTATATAATTGCTCATTGAATATCATTCTACCAATACTATATTGATATCCATCACCTTTATAGAATGCCTTTTTAAATGAATATAGATTATCTTGTTTTGAACCTACGCCTCCACCTAAATGAAATGTCTTATATCCATTTTGTGCGCCCCACTTTGACACTTCGTATAATAACAAATTAGATGCTGCAAGCGTTCCATATTCTTTCAACGATCCCGATAAGTGGTAACTTAATCTGCTGTTTTCTTTTAGAATAATTGATGAAGAAACAATCTTGCCTTCATATTCTGCATAATACACATCAGTATTATCTTTTAAATCGTTTTCTATGCTGTCATAGAAATTTTGTTTAAAGAAATAATATTCATCCGCATTATCTCTATTCATTGTTTGGTTGTATACGTCTTTAAACGATTCAAGTAGTTCTTTACTCATTCCTTTCTTGATTACGACGTTATTCTTTATTGCCTTCCTAATAACATTTCTATTTTTACTAGAAAAATTATTCCATATTTCGTTTTCGTTAGATAAATCTATGGCTATTGTTTTGCCTAAATCCATAACATCATAATATTCTCTAACCCTTTCTTGATTTGCTAATATAGGATGAAATCTTATTACTTCGCTTATTATTGAGTTATCTTTACACCAACTTTTATATTCGTTAATTAATCCATCAATCGAACCATCGCCTTCGATTAGCCATCCACCATATCCATATGGTGTCGTTAAATCAAAGTATTTGTTAGGTTCAAGTTTGTTAATGAAATGATTGTCTTTCGATACATCTCTTTTCATTACAACATTAATTGCTTTAATGTTATTGTCAGTATAGAAAAAAAGCATAGGTATTCCATCTCCGTGAAGATAAAACGCTCTTGTATAACCACTTAAATAATAAACATCATGATTACAAAATGTTTTTACTGTTTCATCCCATTCTTTACTATCTTGTAGAGTAAATACTTTCAACATATTATATTCCTTTATAATATTCTTTTATCTCATTAATTAAATGTCGCATATCTTCAACCGAATATCTTTGATCACAAATTAAACTTAATTCATTATCATAAATATACTTTGCTTTATCGCTTATGTTGTGCAAATTTGTTAGTTGCCAATGAGTTGGACAATATATATTTTTTTGTACTAGATATTTTCTTAAATTCTCTTTTTCACCATTTGGCACAATAATTGGAAAATACAACGGGCAATCATTATCGTTTATTTCTTTGAATATGGCGATTTCTTTAAACTCATTTAATAATACTCTAGCATTTTCTTTGCGTCTATTTATTAAATGTTCAACATTTAGATGTTTTGCATCATTAATATCCTGGATCGTTCCTGCAAAACCATATAAGTCATTTAATTGTTCTTCGCTTCTAACAAAAATATCATAATAATCTTTTGATGTTGAGATATCGTGCAAATAATTCTCTTTTCCCTTCATAGCATTTTTTCTCATCAAAACATATTCGTCATTTGTGTCATTGTAGGCAGCAACAGAGAAACCATCTTTTGAATAAGCAAAACCAGCTGTTACAAAGCCAGCCCACTTTCTCAAACTACAAAACTTATAATCACTTATTTCATCAATATCAGTAAAAACCGAGTGTGTAATATCGTTAATTATGATTCCGGGAAATGACACGTCGCTATGCTCAAAACCAAAATAATCAATATTTAATAACACGTCTGCGTCGGTATTAATTGTTTTTATTAATCTTCCGTCTTCTATGATTACATCATAAAAATCTACATCAATATTGTTTATAATAAACGGAGCTATCATCGAGTCGCAACACCACGATGGCAACGCCGCTTTCTTCGTTTCTTTTTTATATTTTATGTCTTTAATAATATAATCTAATGCAGATCTTCCAGAAATAAACCAAACTAATTCATCATTAAAAAAACCGTTATTATCATCTTGCAATATTATGTTTGATTGATAACTTCCTATTTCTTTAACCATTCTTTTTTTCCTTTGCTTTTCTTAAGGTTATTTGTTGGTCTTCAACATCATTCCCTAAAAACGGATACCAAGATCCCATTTCTTCGTTTTCAACGTTCTCTTTCTTAATTACGCACTTTACAGTTTTGATTATTATTTTTATATCATTCATTAAAGTTATGTTATTAACATATTCAACATCGTATTTGAATTTTTCTTGCCACAATAAATTGAATCTGCCATTTACTTGAGCTAGTCCTGTTAAACCAGGTCTAACATCATGACGATGATGCTGTTCCTCGTTGTATAAAGGAAGATATTGAACCAGTAATGGTCTAGGACCGACAATGGCCATATCGCCTTTACATATATTAATTAATTCAGGAATTTCGTCTAAAGATGTATTTCTTAACCATTCACCATATTTTGTTAATCTTACTTCATCTGGTAAATAATTTCCATTTTCATCTTTCTCTTCTGTCATAGATCTGAACTTAATAAGTTTAAATACCTTTTCATGCCATCCTGGTCTTTCTTGGACAAAGAAAGGATTGCCTTTCATCTTAATGGCATTCACAATAATTAAAACAATAAAAAGTGGCGATAATATAATTAACGCCATTAAAGATAAAACAAAATCAAATAATCTTTTAAAGAAATTCTTATACATAGTTATTCAAAACAGCTTCTAATAACCTCAATAACAATGTCTTGCTCTTCATCAGTCATCTTAATATCTGATGGTAAACAAATGCCTCTATCAAAAATATCAGCAGCTACATCTTCATCTAATTTGATGAAATCGTTGTCTTTGTATAAAGGTTGTAGATGCATAGGTTTCCAGATAGGTCTAGTTTCAACGTTTATTTCTTCTAGTTTGTCTCTAATTTCATCTGGACATGTCTTACCTGTTTCATGAACATATGAATATTCATAATCAGTTCTGTTATGTTTACACATCGCATCTTTATCAATAATCAAACAACTTAACCAGAATATTGGTTCGCTGTTTTCTAGATAAGGATTCATCTTCACTGGTAAACCTTTTAATCCTTCTTTATATCTTTGATAAATATGTTTCTTTTTATCGATGTGTTCTTGTAGATGCAATAACTGTCCTCTACCGATACCTGCAACAATATTAGACATTCTATAGTTATATCCTAATTCTGAATGTTGATACCATGGCGCGTTGTCTCTTGCTTGGGTAGCCCATTTACGCGCTCTTTTTGCATCTTCTAAATTATCAGTTACAAGCATACCACCACCTGATGTAGTAATAATCTTGTTGCCATTAAAACTTACGATATTATACTTACCGAAAGTTCCTGTCATCTTGCCATTAATTGAAGCACCTAAAGATTCGGCAGCATCTTCAATCAAAACTGCATTATGTTTATCACAAATTGTTTTAATCTCATCTAATTTAGATGGAACGCCATATAGATTAACAGTAATTACTGTTTTACATTCTGGATATTTTTCAAAAGCTTTTTCTAATGCTTTTGGATCCATATTCCAAGAATCTCTTTCACTATCAATAAATATCAATTTACCTTTTTCATAAGTAACCGGATTTACTGTTGCATCAAATGTTAAAGATTGCGCAAAAACAATATCGTCCTGTTTTACATCTGCAAGTTTAACTGCAAAATGTCCAGCACTAGTGCCAGATGCCATTGCGACAGTACCTTGCATGCCTAGTAAATCTCTTATACCGTTTTCTAATTGGTTAATGTTTTCGCCTACTGTTGTTACCCAATTAGTATCAAATGCTTCCTTGACGTATTTTTGTTCATCACCATGCATTGTGGCACTGGATAATAATACACGTTTTTCAAAAGGTTTTACTTTCACTTTAAACACCTTCTCTCTTGTATGTTGTAACAACTCTAGCTACAACATCAAATATTTTATCTTCATTATCGCACGCTACCTCATATAATTCCTTAATATCTTGTAAAAATTTATCTTCGTCAATATCTAGAGGCTTTGCGATATAGATTAAATCGTTATCTGTTTTTAAGTTTCCTTCAGCTGCCATCAGCTTTTCTTCATATAGTTTTTCGCCAGGTCTTAATCCAGTATACTCTATTTCGATATCTTCATCTGGTTTTAATCCTGATAGTTTAATTAGGTTTCTAGCGAGTGTATCAATCTTAACTGGTTCGCCCATATCAAATATAAAGATTTCTCCACCTTTAGCATATGCTCCTGCTTGAAGCACTAAAGACACAGCTTCAGGTATAGTCATAAAATATCTAATAATATCAGGATGAGTTACTGTAACTGGACCACCCATTTCAATTTGTTTTTTGAATAGTGGAATAACAGAACCATTAGATCCCAAGACGTTTCCAAATCTAACCGCTACAAACTCTGTCTTGTTTGTAAGCTTGTTTGCGCCACCAACAGAGAAGCAATTTTCAACTGAACTTAGTTTATCTGCAGTATCATTTTTCACCAACTTATCAAATGTTTGAATAACCATTTCACATAGACGTTTTGAAGCACCCATAATGTTTGTTGGATTAACTGCTTTATCAGTGCTGATTAATACAAAACGTTTAGCACCATATTTAACTGCTGCATATGCCGTTTTAAATGTTCCTATCGCATTATTCTTAATTGATTCACATGGTGAATCTTCCATTAGTGGAACATGTTTATGAGCAGCTGCGTGATATACAATGTCAGGACGATATTTAGCGAAAACATTGTCTAATCTCTTTGAATCTCTTACTGATCCAATCAATACAACTAAATTTAATTCAGGATAATTCTTCTTTAACTCGTTTTGAATTGCATACGCATTATTCTCGTATATATCAAAAATGATTAATTGCTTAGGATTGTTTGCGGCAACTTGCCTACAAAGCTCAGATCCAATAGATCCTCCACCACCTGTAACGATAACGGCCTTACCACTTATATAACCAGATATTTCATCGTTATTAACTTTGATAGTATCTCTACCTAATAAATCTTCTAATTCAACTTTCTTTAATGTATTTATCGAAACATCACCATTAACGATTTGTTGAATACCAGGAAGAATTTTAATAACGCAATCAGTTTCTCTACAAATATTCAAAATGTCTCTTTTTTGCGTATTTGTAGCGGTAGGAATTGCATAATAAATTTCATCTACTTTGTATTTTTTAGCAGCGTCTAAAATGTCGTCTCTACCACCTACAACAGGGATGCCGTCAATATACCTTCCGTGTTTGTTTGTATTGTCATCAATAATACAAACAACCTTATTATTCCCACTCGCATGGCTATTAACATCTCTGATAATCTGTTGCCCAGCATCACCAGCACCAATAACCATAATATTTGAACAATTATCTTCGGTTTTATTTCTTCTTAATAACAAAACAATCCTATAAGAGAACCTAATGCCTATAGCAAGTATTAATTGAATTAAAAAACCAATGACAAAATATGACTTAGGCATCCTAAACACTAATCTAGTTACCATTTCATAATGTGCTATTGAGCAAATTACTACAGCTGCAGATATTCTAATTAATTCGTTGTAGCTCGCAAAACGCCAAATACTACGATAATTGTTTAAAATCCAATAAACAATTATGCAGAAAAGTGCATATAATATGATTGTTTTATTGAATATTCTAATATAATTCGGTTCTATTGAATCAAATTTGAAGTCAAATCTTAACCATAAAGAGAAGAAATAAGCAAAAGCTATTGATAAAGCATCAAAAATCATCAAAAAGATTGAGATTATTTGCCAATGTTCAAACTTAAAACTACGATCTCTTCGCATATCTTAATTTTACTATATTTACATATATTATGCATTTAAGCAAAAACTACTTTTACTTATCTAATTTTATCCATTCGCCAAAGATATAGTCCCATTTTTCAGGATAGAATGGTTGAAAACCGCTCATATGATAGAACGTTAACTCTCCAAAATAGATTTCTCCATTAACTTCATAGAAATCTACTCTAATATGTGGATATCCTTTAGATAATTTATTAGCTAAAAGAATCATTTCTTCAAATTGTTTTGGTTTCTTGTTTTCCTTTGAAGAATTTGGGTGAGAATTAACTAAATCTAGATGAATGAATTTATCATCATAAAAATCAAATTTAGTTTCTTCTTTAGATTGCCTGTCAGTCGCAACATATAAAGCTTTAGTTTCTCCATCAAAACTAAAGAACTTATAATCAGTTAAATCTCCGCTTTCATCTTCAATATATTTTTCTGCTATTATTCTTGGTTTTATGTCCTTATAAGGCCATTCTCTAGAATGATAATAATAGTTTGTGTTTAGCGACTTGTTAATTTTCTCTTTTGCTTTTTCTATATCAAATTTGCTCTTATCTTTACAAATGACAACTCCACCAGAATCATGCGTACATTTCAAGACAAATTGATTAGGTAAAGAATCAAAATCTATCTCTCCAAATTTGTTCCATACACCATATGTAGGAACAATATACTTATCACCAATTGTTGATGCGACATACTGTTTTGCTTCATATTTATCGGCCATGGTTGTATATATAGGCCTTCTATCATATAGTTTTAACCATTGCAATTTCTCGTTATATGTTTTAGGATTCTTTAAATTTGGAAACTTATGGAAACGATAAAAGTACTTTAGTTGTAAGTAAAGTTTATCTGGAAGAATACTTAATATGTTATCTATTGTTGTACTCATAGCTCTTCAATAAGTTTCCTTACATCTTGGATGTAGTTTCGATAATCAAAATATTTTAATGCAGTATTTCTAGCATTAACTCTAAGTTTATTATATTCTTCATTAGTTAATTTGCTGATTGCGTCAAATGTTTGAGACACATTATTCGCATCGCAAATAAAGCCATTTTCTTTATCTTTTATGTATAAACCAATATCTCCAGTATTATTGCATATAACTGGAGTGCCAAAAGACATGCTTTCAGTTAGTTTTGTTGGGAATTGAGCATTTGATGATCTTCTTTCAGGTTTTATGAAGATTTGGTAATTAGAATTACTTATGGCTTCATATAGTTCGTTTGTTGATACCCATTTATGGATAATTACTCTATCACCCAGTTTATGTAGTAAACCCTCATCATTGTCAAGGTTACTTAATAGTTTATCTTTTGTTAGACCATATATATCTAGAGTTATATTTTCATAGCCTAACATCGCTTCCAATACTGGTTTTAAGAATTCTTTTGACTTACCTACACTACCTGTGTAGATTAGTTTAACATTTTTGTTATTTAGTCCTGTGTTGTAAATAGAGTTCTCTACATCAAAGATTGATGGTATTCTAATAGATTTTGCGCCTAATGATAAATAATAATCATTTAGTAATCTACTAATAGATATTATTCCATCAACTTTTGAGAAGTTGTTTTTAATATTCTTATTGAATCTAATATATCTAGGATCAAGATCTTTAAATCTAAAGTTTGATACGTCATACCATTCACATTGTTCAAGAATAGTTTTGACCTTATGTTTTTTACATAGTTCTAATACATCGTTAAATAGAGCTCCCAAACTATTAAAGAAGGCAAACTCTACAATGTTATTTGATAAGTATTCTTCAACTTTGCTTAATAGATTTTCGTTTCCTACAAACGATTGTATCTGTTCAGATCTATTTGATTTTACAATTTCAAACGAATAATTTTTTTCTCGATATATTATGTCAGTTTTGTGGTCGTTATCAGTCTTGGCAGCTATAATGTGTACGTCATATCCCAAGTCTTTAAAAAGCATACAAAAAGACTTGATTCTGCTTGCCATAGCAGAACCAGTTGGGAAAGATAAATCAGTAACCACAAGTGCTTTCATCATCATTAAGTATATCATTTTGATATAATAATTTTGATGTTAGACCACAAGGAAAGACTAAGAATCTATAACGAAATAAATAATTCTTTTTCAAAGAAGATTATTTATCATGTGGGTTCTTATGCAGGATTTCACTCTGAAGTGGATGCAATGATGCAATGTATGTTGTATTGCTACAAACATCAAATTAAGTTTATTCTTTACGCAGATGACGCCAACTTCGCTGGTGGACATGGATGGGAAGAATTCTTTGAACCATTCTGTGAAATGAATCATGATGAATTAAATAAAAAATATAATATTAGATTTTATTCATCTAATCCACTATTAAAACTAATAGAAACTAAACAGGCTAATAAACTAAAGAAAAACAATAGTGTAGATTATTTGACTCAAGATATCTTTAGAACTGCTATAAGTAAAAAAGTTTCAACTGTCGAACAAATTGATTGGCCAGAATTAGAGATTAGTGGACCAACTTTCTATGAATTTGGAAAGATAGCAGACTTTGCTTTAAGATATAACGATAAAACAAGAAAAGAAGTTAATGATATTATTACTTCATTAAATCTTCCTAATGAATATTATTCTGTTCAACTTAGAGGTGGGGACAAACTTGATGAAAAAGGTGTTGTAAACAACATAACAACTGTAGCTAATAGAATTAAAGAATGTTGTGACAATATCGATAATCTATTTGTTTTATCAGATGATTATTCATATGTAGAAGAGATATCAAAATTACTACCAAATACGAAGATATATACTCTATGTGATAAAAACGATAAAGGCTATGATAACAATAAGTTCAATGCTTCAGATTGGTCATATAAAAGAAAAAAGATGGTGAACCTTTTCGCAATGATTGATATATGCCTTCAATCAAAGTTACATTTCGGCAACAGCACATCTTGTATTAATAATTACATTTCTTCTATTAGAGGAAATGATGAAGTATATAATATTTGGACTAAAGATGATTTAGACTAATTCTTCATATAAATCTACATATTCATCAAACTTTTCATACATATCATATTTATGAGCTTGTTCAATACAGGCTTCTTTTGTATACGAACTTCTTTCACATACTCTTTTTATTTCTAATAAAAGATCGTGTTGATTTCCTTTTTCAATAACACTTCCACACTCTTCGTTTATTGATTCTGCTGAACCACCTGTCTTATATGTGATGACTGGTGTACCACAAGCTAGTGCTTCCATATTTACAGTTGGGAAGTTGTCTTCATAAGTTGGATTAATTAAAACATCTGCTGTTGTATATATTTCAGCTAGTTCTTT
>JAGHUL010000081.1 GCA_018064825.1 Candidatus Colivicinus equi | reverse complement strand
AAACGTTTGGACTTCCGTGTGGGTGAATTACTAAAAACACTAAAAAGATGATTCAATTTTGATAGAGATATCAACTTTGGATCATCTTTTCGTTATGGCCTAGTAACTATATAAGTTTTATCTATTATTTCATAAATGAATGAGATGCATATTTATTTAGCGAATACATTACTCTATTTCTAAATCTCTTAAAGTTAGAATATCCATTAGCTATTTTAATTATTTTCTTAATAAGAGAGTTTCTTCCTTCTATTGGACCATTAGATACTCTTTTACCTTTATACTTAATAAATGAATTAACTATCTCTGTCTTCCAGTTATTTAGAGTATTTGATACTTCAATAAATTCTTTGATACCTGACAATTTATAATCGTTAATTATTTCATTTAAATCATCAAGTGTTTTAACAGTATCTACATAATCGGTGTTATTAAATCTAATGTACTCATGATATAGCTCATAAGCATTCCTTAATTCGTCATCAATCTTAAGCATCATTTCTAATAGATTGAATTCACTTAAATCATAGTGAAAGTGATGATTTCTTTTAACCTCTTTAAATTCATTAGATAATGTATCTTCGACAAATAGTAATTCATCTCGATATTTAAGCATATAATATTCATCAGATTTCTTATCGTCTTCATATCTTCTCATTATTCTTTTTCTAACATCATCTAAAGCTTTAGATATATGTTTAACTACATGAAAACTATCAGCTACTATCGTGGCGTTCTTAAAGAATATAGGGATTAGTTCACGATAATTATCGTTCATGTCTATCCCAACATATTCAACTCTATCTTTTTCTTTGAAGTCTAGTTTTCTTAAGTATGAAGTAATGGTAGATTTATCTCTATCCTTTAAGATATCTAGAATGGCTCTATTATAGAAATTAATAATAACTAAGACATATTTCTTTTTCCTATGTCTTGAGAAATACACTTCATCAATACAAATGATATTAGTTAATTCATTTCTTTTGATATTTACATATTTATCAAAGATTTTAATGATAGCTCTAGTAGACAATTTAAAGTATTCACCCACATGTCTAAAAGGAACATTATATCTTTTAAGCATATCCAGAATATCACATATAGTTTTATCAGATATCTTATTGTCATCACTTCTAAAAGGATCTTTCTCCATTTGAGTATGTCCACATTTAGGGCAAATAAACCTTCTTTGATGAAAGAGAACATAAGTTTGAATATTATTATAGATATTATGTTTAATCTTCTTTAAACGATATTCTTTTATTTTGGTGGTAAAGGTCCCACAGTTTAAACATCTTGAACCTCTATTCTTAAGCCTTACTTCTCTATAGATTACTCCACCTTTACTAAATTCATTATCTAATTCAAATTCATCTTCATTTACATCGGCAAATATCATATTATGTATTTAGGTTAACCTCCTTCCTTTGATTAGTTACTAGACATAATTAATCTTATGGAAGGTCTTTTTATTAAGCAAACATCATAAATCCCTAAAAGTACAACCTGTATATATAAAAACACCCACACAGAAGTTCAACCTGTATGGGCAAATCCACGGAAGTTCACATTACCGAAATAGTCAAGTTTATATTTTAGATACTATTAATCAAAATACCGTTATATATAACGGTATTTTTTTGTGTATAGCAATCATTACAAATTGGATATCTTGTGTATTTAAAGTACAATAATATATGTATTCTTTTGGAGGATTCATATGAAAAAGAGAATTATATCGGGATTATTTTTGTTTCTATTTATAGTTTTAATGATATTAGTTAAAAATGTTGATGTTAAGCCAATTGGACCTAATGGTACTTTAGTTGGTTTTTCTTCTATTAATGAATCTTTTCATAATTTAACTGGTGTTAATTACTTATGGTACGAAATAACAGATACTCTTGGCATAGTTGCAATACTACTTTGTGTTGTTTTTGGATTTATTGGTTTTCTTCAGTTAATATATAGAAAAAAATTATTTAGTGTTGATATAGAAATATTAGCTTTAGGTGTTTTGTTTATTATTACTATTGGTTTATATGTACTATTTAACGTTGTGACAATCAACCAAAGACCTGTAATAATTCCAGGTGATACAGAACTTGAAGCTTCGTTTCCTTCATCACATACAATGTTAGCAATTGTTGTTTTTGGCTCTGTTTCAATGATTATCTCTAAATATGTTAAAGACAATAATATTTCAAGGATTATTAAAATCACTTTAAATACATTGATAATTATAGCGATAATTGGAAGATTACTTTCAGGAGTTCATTGGTTTACAGATATTGTTGGTGCTATATTGATGAGTATTTCATTATTGCTTGCATATAATTCGGTAATAGAAAAACATTAGACTTTGAAGTCTAATGTTTTTATTTATGTAGCTCTTGTTTTTCTCTTTTAAGACATAGTTTATATTTTACAAACGATAAGATAACAGCTAATACACTAAGTATTCCAAACCATATTCTAACATCTTCCATTGTTACAAATGTTATAGCAACAGCGAAGAATAGCATATATTGCCAACTTATTGATTTTCTTATTGATTCACTATCTTCCTTAAAGATATGATTTTTGAAATCTTCTTTTCCATAAGCATTTATATAAATTCTATGGATTATTTCTCTTTGAACGAAATAGGCGACTATTAGTAATGGTACCGCAATAGCAATCATTGCAAGAATGCTATGAGCTAATTTAA
Source organism: Candidatus Colivicinus equi (assembly GCA_018064825.1). Taxonomy (GTDB): domain Bacteria; phylum Bacillota_I; class Bacilli_A; order Erysipelotrichales; family Erysipelotrichaceae; genus Colivicinus; species Colivicinus equi. Next base: position 55,049 of record JAGHUL010000081.1, on the reverse strand, counting down.
ACATCAGCATAGTAATTATTGAGATTATTAAATAGAATAGTTCGCTAATTGCAAAATATAGTAACAAATCTGATTCTGAGATATATCTTGATTGTTTGTGATTACAATTTGGGCATAATACTTGTCCAACTTTGTAATCGTCTATATTTTTATCTACATAGCCTGTAATTTCTTTTTTACATTGTTCACAATATAGCTTCATACTATTAATATATCATATAACTGCTTGTTGTCATAAGAAGGCACTTTCTGTATTAAGAATAATAGGTTCTCAGGTAAAAGATATTTCTAATATGTAGCTAGTTCAAACAGTGATGCAAACATTAAATAGTTTAATTTTTTGGCTTATCTTCAGGAATGCTATTTTCTAAAAAAGCATGTCAGTCATTTCAACAAGCTATAGAGAGTATCCTTTCGCCTTAAGTGCTGGCCAATACTATTTACAACAATCATTGTATTGATATTCATTTTAATAACTCATCATATTGCTATGCAGAATATACGTAAATGGAATCTTGCAGGAAATATAAAAGAAAAAGATTGATGTAAAAAGTATTTATAGTTATTTTAATATTGTTAATATTGTCGGGTTGCGTTAACAATTATGATGCTTTTATAGAATATAAAGAATGTCTTGATTATTATGTTAATACCAATAATTACACTATAGAAGAGATAACTAATGGTAAAAAACAATATATATTTATACTGACAATGTTTGTTATATGAATGATGGAGAAGATGAAATATTCATTTCAAAAGAAGGCGATAACCTTTATTTGATTGGATACAGTGATGAATACAATACGTTTGTAATAGAAAAAATTGATTAAGATGATCAATATTATATCCATATAATTTCTTAAAGAGATTCGAAAAGATAAGTTATTATATAAAAAAATGGTTAAATCGAATATATAAAAAATGTATTCTTTGGTGATGAACTAAAAGGAAAATATTTGTATAACGAAGAGATACATGAACCTATAGAAATTGAAATAGATATTAATAATGGGCAAATTAAAAAATTGTTTAAAAATATTATATTAATAAAACGTCAAAGAAAGGCGCAATAAAAATTTATGATCATGTTACAAGTAGAGTAACCTTGCCATTAAATGTAATTGATAATATAGAAAAATATTACGTCCAGCTTAATAAACAAACGTTCATTATTGTGATATAATTTTAATATGGCGCAAGTGCTTAAAGATGAAGTTAAACAATCTATTATCGATTCCGCTAAGGAAGAGTTTTTGACTAGAGGCTATGAAGCTGCTACGATGCGAAGCATTGCTAAAAGAGCTAATATGACTGTAGGAAATCTATATCGTTATTTTGATAGTAAAGAAGAGATAAATCGTCAGATAGTAGAGCCAACATTAAAAAAACTTAATGATATTGTTAGAGATGTTACTAAAAATTCATTTTCACTAGAAACTAGAGTTTTTGATGTAAGATACGATACTGCAAAATTTGAAACCGTATTAGATGACATGGTTGAAAAAGTTGTAAAAGTATTTGTTGACAATAAAACTGAATTTAGTATTATTGCTATTAATTCTAGTTTAAATAATGAATTTGTTTGTTGGTTCGCTAGACAAATCAACGATATGCTTACTATTTCTTATAATAATAAGAACTATGCGAAAGATATTGAAGTGTTATCTAATTCTGTTGCCGTTGCTTTTCATTATGGCTTCATCGAAATATTTAAATTTAAAGATCTTGACGAAGAGTCATTAGTTAGAATAGCAAAAACTTATTTTAGATCATATCTTTTTTTGCATAACGAAAACACATTAAAGTATATAATAAATAGTAATGAGTAGTTTTATCGAGTTTAAAAAAGTCTCTAAAGTATATACAATGGGCGAAGTTGAAATAAAAGCCCTTGATGAGATTGATTTTGAAATTGAAAAAGGTGATTTTGTTGTTATTCTTGGCGCATCTGGTGCTGGGAAAACAACTATTTTAAATATATTAGGTGGTATGGACTCATCATCTTCTGGTGATGTGCTAGTTGATGGAGAGAATATATCAAAATACAATGAAGCAAATCTATGTGAATATCGTCGAAATGATATAGGTTTTGTTTTTCAGTTTTATAATTTAGTACAAAATTTAACCGCTAAAGAAAATGTTGAATTAGCTTTACAGATATGTAAAGATCCTATGGATCCTGTTTTTGTGTTAAATCTTGTTGGTTTAGGAGATAGACTTGGTAATTTTCCTTCTCAATTATCTGGTGGAGAGCAACAACGTGTGGCTATAGCTAGAGCTGTTGCGAAGAATCCAAAACTATTATTATGCGATGAACCTACAGGCGCATTAGATTATAAAACTGGTAAACAAGTGTTAAAAGTTTTGCAAGATATGTGTTTTAAGAATAAAATGACAGTTGTTTTGATAACACATAATAGCGCTTTATCAAAAATGGGTAATAAGATTATTAAAATAAAATCTGGCAAGGTTGAAGATGTAGTTATCAACAAAAACCCTATAGATGCTGAGGATATTGAGTATTAATGTTTGAAAAAGATACTCTTAGATTAATTAAAAAATCATTTAATCGATTTTTGTCGTTATTGATGATAGTATTTATCAGTTCTGCTTTTATGATGGGATTAATGTCTAATCCTACTTTAATGAGGAAATCTGTTGATAAATATAATGATGATTATAATTTACAAGATATTCAGTTGTACTCAACTTATGGCTTTTGTGATGATGATGTTGAAGCGCTAAAGAAAGCAGAAGGCATTGCTTTAGTAGAACCAAGTAAACAAGTTGATGTTTATTGTGAGTCACAAGATGGAAAAGTATACGTTGCGAGAGTTTTAGAAGCTGATCCAGTAATTAACCAATTTGAATTAACCGACGGTAGATTGCCTAGCAATAATTTAGAATGTTTAGTAATAGGCGATATATTTACTGATCTAAATATTGGAAAGAAACTTCATCTATTTTTAAATGATTCAGATAGCGATGTTAAAGATTATCTAAAGAATGTAGACTTTAAAATAGTTGGAAATGTAAAAACCCCAGCATATTTGTGCAAGTCATTTAGTTCATCTAATTTGGATAACAAAGATTTAGATATAGTTATTTATGTTCCTCGAAATAACTTTGTTTTTGACTATTATACAACTATATTATTAACATTAGATGGAAGCAAGGAGTTAATCTCATATACCAATAATTACAAAGATTTTATTGATGATAATGTTTTGTGTGTTGATAATGTTGCATCAAAACAACAAGATTTTCTTAAAGACAAAATATTAAAAGAATATGAAGAAGAATTAGATAAGGGTAGGCAAGAACTTATCGAAGCGCAAAATGAAGGATTAGCTAAACTTGAAGACGCTAAAAGACAAATTGATGATGCTAATATCAAGATTGTTGCAGGCGAAATGGAAATAGAGAATTATAAAGGCATAATTAACTCGGTAAAAAGCGAGGCTGAAGATACTCAAGATTCTTTAGAAAAACGTAAGAAAACAAATGACATATTAATTGACAATATCGAAACAGAATTTGGCGATAATTTTGAAAGTATATCTACAAAGTTAGCAAAAGATTATTCAAGTTACGTTACTAATAAAGCCACAATTGAATTAGCAAAAACTAATCTTGAGAATTTAAAGAAGGAACGTAATAGTAAACGTGAAGAGCTAAAAGAATTAACACCTGGTAGCAAGGAATACTATGAATTACAGAAGCAGATTCTAGTTTTAGATGGTCAAATTGTTTCGGCTGAGCTACTTTTTGATTCTGGCTATTATAAGAATATAGAAGATGAAAATGTAGAAATTGATAATTATTATAAATCATTCGGTTACGATGATGTTGAAGATGCTTTTGCTTCTATTAATTCTATATCGGCTGAGAATTTAGCGGTTGATGCTGCGATAAAAGCTCTAGAAAAAAGCTATGACTATATCGAAGATATTCAAAAACAAATCGATGATAAAGCCTCTGAACTAGAAGATGGAAAACGTGAATATCAAAAAGGTCTTGAAGAATATAATTTAGCTGTAAAAGAGTTTAATACGAAAATTGAGAAAGCAAATGCTGAAATCAAGAAATCGGAACAAAAATTAGCTGATTTACCAGAAGCTTCTTGGATTGTAACTGATAGAGATTCTCATTTTTCTAGTTATATGTATGATGCCTCTTGTAGTCAAATGCAAGCTATCGGATATGCTTTGCCAACTTTATTTTATTTGGTTGCCGCACTTGTTTGCATGACTACGATGACGCGTTTAATTGATGAACAAAGGGGTCAGATAGGTATCTTTAGAGCTCTAGGTTTTTCAAAAAGGCAAATTATTGGAAAATATGTAACTTATGTTATTTTAGCTACATTTATTGGCTGCTCAATAGGTGTAATAGTAGGCCAGTTTTTATTCCCAACTGTAATATATAATACTTGGCGTTTACTATACGATTTACCACAATTATTGATTTTATTCCCAATAAAAGACATAGCTATTTGTTTTATTGCGTTTATGGTTTTAATGGTTTTAGTTACTGCTCTAGTAACTTATAATAATATTTTAGAATCCCCTAGCCAATTGCTTCGCCCTAAAGCTCCTAAAAATGGTAAAGAAGTATTTTTAGAAAAATTTCATTTCTTATGGAATAGATTAACATTTACTAGTAAGATTACCGCTAGAAATTTACTTAGATATAAGTCTAGATTCTTGATGACAGTAATTGGTGTCGCTGGTTGCACCGGTTTATTAATTATAGGGTGGGGTGTTAAAGATTCTATTGCCGGAGTTTTAGAAGTTCAATTTGGCCAAATTTTCAATTATAACTATACAATTAATTTAAAAAATGATTATCACATTGATGATGATGTAAAGATCCTTGAAAATAATTATGATAATGAAGCTATATCACCATTTATGTCTTATATGACCAAAGTGTATTTGGAAGATGATGATAAAACGGCATCTGTTCAAGTTTATAATTGCCGTGACTATATGGATGTAATTGGAACAAGAAAAACTGATAAGAAAACCGATTTGAATCTTACGAATAATGGAGTTATAGTTTCAGAAAAATTTGCATCTAATAACGATTTAAAACCTGGAGACTTTGTAACGATTGAATCTATTAACGGTGTCAAAGCTGATGCTAAAATATATGATATTTGTGAGATGTATTTTAGTCATTATATTTTTATTTCTGATAATTATTATGAAGAAATATTTGATGAACCAATGCACGCTAATGCTATAGCTGTTAGAAATATTAACGAAGATAGTTTAATGAAAGATGTCGAAAAAATAGAAGATTTTGAATCGTGTACCGATTTTTCTGGTGTAATGAATATTTTTGAAAAAATGATTTCTGCTCTAGATATGATTATTGCAGTAATAATTATTGCGGCCGGTTCATTAGCACTTGTGGTTTTAATTAATCTAACACAAGTTAATATCTCTGAACGTATTAGAGAGATTGCTACGCTTAAAGTATTAGGCTTTAGAAGAAACGAAGTTAATGCTTATATCTTTAAGGAGATTATATTGCTTACATTTATTGGTGCTATTATTGGTTTACCTTTAGGTGTTATTGAACATCATTTCATCATGAATGTTATTGACATGGAGATGGTAAAATTTGGTATGAATATTAAACCACTTTCATTCGTTTATGCTTTCTTAATCACAATTGTCTTTGCAATTGCTGTATTATTCTGTATGAGGAAGCCACTTAAAGAAGTGGATATGATAGAATCTTTGAAGAGCGTTGAATAAAGATGTTGTTAGTTAATGATATTAAATTAAGTGTCGATTCTAATGAAGATAAACTTCAAACAAAAATTGAAAAGCTTTTACATGCTAAAATTAATTCTTATGAAATTAAGAAAAAATCTCTTGATGCTAGAAAAGAACTGTTATATGTATATAGCGTAATAGTAGATGTAGATAATGAGGATAAATATGTTTCAAATAAGATAAAGAAATATATAAAAACAGATTTGAATCCACCACATATTAATACTAATAAAACTGTTTGCATCGTAGGGTATGGACCTAGCGGTATTTTTTCTTCATATAGATTAGTTCAAGCAGGTTTTAAGGTTATTGTTTTTGAAAAAGGAAAACGTATTAATGAACGTGTTAAAGATGTAGAAAAATTCTTTAAAGAAGGAATATTGGATGAAGATAGTAATGTTCAATTTGGTGAGGGAGGAGCCGGCACCTTTTCTGATGCAAAGCTTACTACCAGAATAAAGAATCAATACATCGATTATATTCTTGATGTCTTTGTTAAGCATGGATGCAAACAATCTATCAAATATGAACATCATCCTCATGTTGGAACTGATGAAATAAGAAAAGTAATAAAGAATATAACGGACTATCTAATTGAAAATGGTTGTGAATTTCATTTTTCTGAAGAAGTAACAGATTTTATACTTGACGATTCTCGTTGTATTAAGAAGGTTGTTACAAAAAAAGGTGAATATGCTTGCGATTATTTATTATTAGGTATTGGGCATAGTGCTTATAATACTATAGTAAAACTACAAGAAATTGGCGTTTATATTGAACCAAAGGATATAGCGATAGGTTTTAGAGTTGAACATCCTCAATCATTAATTGATACAAGACAAACTAATAATATGATTGAAGAAGCTAATGAATATTTGTTAAGGTACAAAGGTGACAAGGGTGTCTATTCTTTCTGCATGTGTCCAGGTGGTCTAGTAGTTCCAGCGATGTCGGATAAAAACACTATTGTTACTAATGGCATGTCTTATTCAAAACGAGATTCTGGAATTGCGAATAGCGCTATATTGATTCAAGTTCCAATGAGCGAGTTTAATGACGGATATATATACTTAAAAACGATCGAATCTAAAGCATATGCATATTCGAATAGTTATAAAGCTTTAGCTCAGAACATAAAAGATTTTATGAATAACGAACTTAACGAATTAATATTTCCGTCAACATATTGTTTGGGTACTGTGCTGTATGATTATAATAATTTCTTTTCTAAAAAGGATTTAAGAATAATTAAAGAAGCTTTATTAGATTTTGATAAAAAGATACCAGGCTTTATTGAACATGGTATTATGGTTGGACCAGAAACTAGATCTTCTTGTCCTGTTAGGATTAAAAGAGATGAATTTGGTCAATCTATTAATACTAAAAATCTATACCCTATGGGTGAAGGCGCTGGATATGGTGGTGGCATTATGTCGTGTTGCCTTGATGGAATTAGAATTGCTAATATAATAATTAATGATGGAAACATATAAAACTACTGATAAAACTTCATATTGTTTAGGTATGTCTTTAACTATAGAGGCACTTTTACATGTGCCAAAGTATATTGAAAAGATTGTATTATCTTCTAAGGCAAACAAAAATAATCAATTAGAATATCTAATACAATTATGTGAGTTGAATAGTATTATTCCTGTTTATGACGATGCTATTATCGAAAAACTTTCTATAAAAGAGAACTGCTATTGTATTGGTATTTTTAATAAATTCTATAATACTTTAGATAGTAATAAACATATTGTCTTATATGAATTCAATGATTTTGGGGAGCTTGGTACTATTTTTAGAAGTGCTGTTTCTTTTAATTTTCATGATATCGTTATTGTGAATAGTGACATTGATTATTTTGATCCTCGTTGTATTAGAGCTTCTATGGGTTCGATTTTTCATTGCAATATTATTCGTTATGATAACTTAATGGATTATATAAATGATTATCCTGAACATTTTATCTATCCTTTTGTGCCTAATGGTGGACACGAATTATCTGAATTACATGCTTTTGAACCATATAGTGTTATTATTCCTCAAGAGTATCGTGGTTTATGTAAAGAATTTAAAGAAGGTTATTATATTAAACACAAAAATCTTAATGAAATGTCATTAAGTTCATTAAGCTCTATTGCATTTAGTTATTTATATCATCAAACTATTTAAAGCGTAGACGATAAGTACATCTTTTACATAGCTCCGAATCTATTCTATGATTCTTAAAATTAGTTACGAATTGATCATACAAATCACTTTGAAGAATCTCTTTAAGTGATTTTTCTTTTAAATTACCTAATTTGTTATAAGCTTTTGGATCTAAGCAACATATCGTTACATCGGATTTGCTATTAATTCCTATCATATCTATGCCACCATGGCATGTGCCGGTTGTTGAAACAACATCATCATCTATTTCAGGCCATTTAAAAAAGTCTTGGAAATAGATGTATACATGTTCTTTTAGTCTGTATGAGTTATCTCTTTTTGTATCTAAAAAAGAGTATCTATTCTTTAGAGTACTTAAATAAGAATTTAACTTGTCTGATAATTGTTGTCTATTATAAAACCTTAATTCAATGGTTTTATCATTATTGTTTTCAATTAGTTCGTTTATAGTTTCAAAATAATTATCATCAATATCAAGATTATTGATTGAATGTATAGAGATAGAAAGCTTTCTAATACATTTATGATTTAAAATGTTTTTATGTTTGGATAACAATGTTCCGTTTGTAACTAATTGTAGGTTAATATCTTTTGCATCAAGAATATCTAGTATTTTCTCTATTTGTGGATGCAATAGTGGTTCTCCTAGAATATGTAAATATATATAATCAGTAAATTCCTTTATTTGGGTTGTATAATTATCTATTTCTTCTATGGTTAAAAAGTTATTTCCTTTTTTATATGAACAAAATGAACAGTTTAGATTACAACTATTAGTGATTTCTAGATATATCCTTTTCATATCTATATTCTACTAGCACATCTAGATAATTGAAAATGTGCTTATATTATAGTAATATTTACTCGATGAGGGAGTAGCTTGCGCGATGCGCGACACGCCAACAATCTCGGCCATGCCTGGTTTGTCTTAAATAGCGAGACTCATGCGTAACTTTGTTGTGCATGAGTATATAGATGCTCATGTGATAACATGAGTTTTATTTATATTGAGGGTAATTATGGAAAAATATTATTTAACTAGTATTAAAGACACTTTATCTAAAACATCTAGTAGTGAAGGTGGTCTTAGTAAAGCTGAGGCCCAAACTAGATTAGAAAAAAATGGTAAAAACGTTTTAGAACAAGCTGATAAAGAAACTTTACTTCAAAAGTTTTTAAATTCTATTACTGATCCAATGATCATCATGTTGATAGTTTCTGCAGCTATTCAAGCTGTTGTAAATGTTATTCAGATGAAAGATGGCTTTAAGTTCTCTGAATTTGCAGACGTATTTGTTATTTTAGTCGTAGTAATAATCAATACAATTATGTCTTTGGTTCAAGAAAGCAAGGCTGAAGGGGCAATGGATGCCTTAATGCAGATGACTGCTGCAACATCAAAAGTTTATCGTGATGGCGAAATAGAGATAGTTAAGGCAGAAGATATAGTAGTTGGTGATGTAATCTATTTTGAAGCAGGTGATACTGTTCCTGCTGATTGTCGTATCATTGAATCACACAGTTTAAAAGCAGAAGAAGCGGCACTTACCGGAGAATCTGTTCCTGTTAATAAAATAATTGACATCTTAATGTGTACTGAAAACCACGATGTAACATTGGGCGATCGTAAGAATATGCTATATAACGGTTCTACTGTTGTTTACGGTAGAGGAAAAGCTGTTGTTGTAGCTTGTGGTATGGACACTGAAATGGGTAAGATTGCTTCAGCGTTAAATATGGCTGAAAAAGAATTAACTCCATTGCAAAAGAAAATGACTGAATTATCTAACTTTTTAACAAAGTTGGTAATATGGATTTGTGTTATTGTCTTCACTGTTGGTGTAATTGAATCGTTAATCACATCTAATGAAGGCTTATCTTTGGCAAATTTGGGCAATGTTGCTTTAGACACATTTATTGCTGCAGTTGCACTAGGCGTTGCTGCAATTCCTGAAGGAATGCCTGCAGTTGTTACTATCATTCTTTCTATAGGTGTTAGTGCGATGGCTAAAAGACAAGCACTCATTAGAAAATTAACAGCTGTAGAGACTTTAGGTTGTACAAACATTATTTGTACCGATAAGACTGGTACATTGACGCAAAATAAGATGACAGTTGTCGATGAATTCACATCTGATAAGAATCTTTTGGCAAAAGCTATGGCTTTATGCTCTGATGCTACTATCAAAGAAGGTGAAAGTGAATCTACTGGTGAGCCTACAGAAGCAGCATTAGTAAATTATGCAAATAAACTTAGTCTTCCTAAATATGAATTAGAAAAAATAGAACCTAGAAAAGGTGAAGCGCCATTTGATTCTAATCGTAAGATGATGTCTACGATTCATGAAGTAGATGGTAAGTATATTCAATATACAAAAGGTGCTATCGATGTTCTTTTAACAAAGTGTACAGGATATCTTCTTGATGGAAAAGTTGTTCCAATTACAGAAGAGTTAATTAATAACATTGAAGCAAAGAACAAAGAATTTGCTTCAAAAGCACTAAGAGTTTTGTGTGCTGCATATAAAGAACACGAAATGCTTCCAACTTCTTTTGAACCAGAAGATTTAGAACACGATTTAATATTTATTGGTATCGTCGGAATGATAGATCCTTGTCGTCCTGAAGTTTACGATGCAATTAAGGAATGCAAAAAAGCCGGTATTAGACCTGTTATGATTACTGGCGACCATAAGGATACAGCTATCGCCATTGGTCTTGATTTAGGAATCATTACTGACGAATCACAAGCAATCGTTGGATCAGAATTAGACAAATTCTCTGATCAAGATATGATTGAAGAAGTTACTAAATATTCGGTATATGCTAGAGTTCAACCTGAACATAAAACAAAGATTGTAAACGCGTGGAAAGCTAGAAGCATGGTTACAGCTATGACTGGTGATGGTGTAAACGATGCTCCTAGTATTAAAGCAGCTGATATCGGTGTTGGTATGGGTATAACTGGAACTGATGTTACCAAGTCTGTTGCCGATATGGTATTAGCTGACGATAATTTCGCTACTATTGTTCATGCTGTTGAAGAAGGCAGAAAGATTTATGATAATGTCTGCAAAGTTATTCAATTCCAACTTTCGACAAACTTATCAGAAGTTATCATTATGTTCTTATCATCGTTAATGAATTTTACAATCTTAACACCTGTTCATTTATTGTGGATAAACATGGTTACTGATTCACTTCCTGGATTAGCTTTAGGTATGGAAAAAGCCGAGGGTGATGTAATGAATAGAAAACCACGTAATTCTTCAGATGGCGTATTTGCTCATGGAGCTGGTATTGATATGACATGGCAAGGAATCTATTTAGCTATCATTGAATTAGCCGCATTCTTTATTGGACTATATCTAGAAAGAGGTAGTATTGAATCTATCTTTGGTATTGAAGACTGCGCTAATGCTATTGCTATGGCTTTCTTAACTGTTAACTTTGCTGAAATTATGTGTGCAATTAATATGCGCTCTCAAAGACACTCTATCTTATCTAAAGATATGATCAAGAATACTAACTGGTGGCTAGTTGGTGCTGGTCTAGTTTCTGTAGCATTTACCTTAATGGCTATATATCTACCTGGTTTACAAACTGTATTCGGCATTACACCTGGTACATTTGAAACTAGAGAACTTATTATTTCGATTATTCTTGCTTTAACTACAGTTCCGGTATTCGAATTAGGTAAAGCATTAAGAAGATCTGCTAGAAAAAGAAGTGCTTAAAAACACTTCTTTTTGTATAATTAAGATATTATGAAAATACTATTACTTCTTATTCTTATTTATGCTGTTGTCATTATTGCTTTTAGTTATGATTTTAAGGCTAAAGGCGCTGATTATTTGATTATTATTCCCAATAATGCAAATAATGACATTCCTGATTTTCAGACTGTATCAATCGCGAATAAAGCCGCAATGTATTTGAATGATAATAGGGAATGCAAGGCAATGGTTACAGGCACGAAGCAGGGAAATTGTAAATTAAGTATCGCTAGTATAATGACTGATTTGTTGGACGAAAGAAAAATATTTTCATCACGCATTATATTTGAAGATAAAGCTAATGGATTAAAAGAACAATTGAAAAATACTTTATCAAAAGTTGATAAGGATAAGAAGATTGCAATATGTTGTGCCGATTATAAAGCTCTTAGATGCAAAATAGTTGCATCTAAGCTTGGATATAAGATTAATGTTGTTTGTTCTAGATCTTTAGGAATTGATCAAATTATTCATATTCCTTCAGAAGAGTTTTTAATAATAAAAGAATTACTTACTAAACTTTAGGATCTAATTTATTTAAATATAGATTTAATTGTTCCTTGTTATAAAGAGCTAAAAGGAAGTTTTGTTTTGAGCCTGGATATTTGTGATAGATATAATGTAACATATCTTTCATTTCTTGCCTTTGCGTATATCCGTCATTTGGACATCCTGATTTTACAATAGGAATATTTATTTCTTTACAAGTTTTAACAATATCGGATTCAAAGGTTAAACTAAAAGGTCTAATAAAAGTAATTTCTGAATTTGTTAAATACATCTTTGGATCAAATGTTGCCATTCTTCCACCGTGAATCATGTTCATGAGTAATGTCTCTATAGCGTCATCAGCGTGATGAGCGAATGCCACTTTATTACAGCCAAGTTCTTTGGCTTTTTTTATTACAGCACCTTTTTTAAGCGTAGAACATAGTGAACAATCTATTTTTTCTTTGTGTAGATTTAGATATAAAATATCTTTAATTTTTGATTTATCTATTTCTATATTTAGATTATATTGTTTAAAGTAATCTGTTATTTTAGAAAAGTCATCTTCGCCAAAGTTTAAGTCTACGTGTATTCCAACTATTTCGAATTTTTTGTGATATGTATTTTCATATAAAAACTGATATAGATATAGAACATATAGCAAAAGACTTGAATCTTTACCACCTGATAAACCGACACCTATTTTGTCGTTTTCTTCAATAAGATTAAACATTTCGTCGGCTTTTCTAACACAAGATAAAATCTTTTTTACTGACATATCCTAATTATATCGCATGTTATAATTTTGTTAGTATGTCATATGCTTTGTATATAAATAAACCTAAAGGAATAACTTCTTTTGATGTATGTTATAAATTGAGAAGGGTTTTGAATACTAAAAAAATAGGCCATACCGGCACACTTGATCCTAATGCTACTGGTGTAATGATAGTTTTATTTGATTCATCTACTAAAGCTAATCAATTTTTAGTGACTGATAGTAAAGAATATGTATGTAAAGTTAAAATTGGTATCGAGACTGATACTTTGGATATTGATGGGAATATAATCGATGAGAAAGAATGTACAATTCCTAGTAAGGAAGTAATAACTAGTCTTTTATCTTCATTTATAGGAAAACAGAAACAAGTTGTTCCTATGACGAGTGCTGTAAAGATTGATGGAAAAAAGCTATACGAATATCAAAGAGAAGGAAAACAAATTGAATTACCAATACGCGATATAGAAATTTTCGATATTGAATTATTAGATTTAGATAAAGATTCGTTTACATTTAGAACAAAAGTGTCTGCCGGTACATATATTCGTGCCTTAGCTAGAGATATATTGATGAAACTAAATGTAATTGGTACTGTTGAAGAATTAACTAGAACTAAGGTTGATGATATATGTATTGAAGAATGTGACAATCTTGAGGATGTTATTGCGGGAAGGTATCAGAAACACGATTTATTAGATATTATGTCTCGAAGATATTTTTCGTGTGATTATAATCCTATCAAAGATATCGAGAATGGAAAAAGGATTAAATTAAACACTGATATTGAAAAAGTAATTATAGTTCATGATAATGAATTATATGCTGTATACCAAAAAGATGGTGATATGTATAAATGTGTTAGGGGTCTAAGATGAAAAAAATAGTTGTTAAAGATGGAGTTATTCCTAATATTGATTCAAATGTAGCTTGTATCGGTTATTTTGATGGCGTTCATAAAGGGCACCAAGCTTTAATTAATTTCACTAAATACTTGGCTGATAGCAATAATTTAAAGTCGATGGTTATTTGCTTTGATCCTGATCCTGTTGATGTTATTGATCCTAAAAATAAAAACATGCATCTTTTATCTAAAAAAGATAGATTGAGTAGTTTTGAAGCATTGGGTATTGATATAGTTTGTATTATTAAATTTACTAAAGATTTGATGAAATTAAACTCTAAAGATTTTATTGTAAATTATTTATCAAAAATGAATATCGATACTATAGTTTGCGGCTATGATTTCACCTTTGGTAACATGGGCAAGGGCAATAGCAATACTTTGTCTAAATATATAAATACAGTTGTTATAGACGAAGTTTCTTACTACGGTAAAAAGATTTCTTCTACAAGAATTAGAGAAGCTATAAGAGAGGGCAATTTTAAGCTTGCTAATAGACTTTTAGGTTACGAGTATACAATTAGACTTAAAGTCAAATTTTCTATTCAATACGGCTCTGAATCGATTTCTGAAGCAATCTGTGTTGATAAGAATCAAGTTTTACCAATTGAAAGTCCATACGATGATATTACTATTCTTTCTGATCACTTCTTTTTTAAGAATATTTTAGATTTATCAGTTGGAGATGAGATTATACTAGTATTTAAAAATGAATGATTTGTTTAAACAAAGAGTAATTGAATACTTTAAAGAAGACGCTAATAAGTACTTAGATTTATTAAATGAGCCTTGTACCCAAGGTTTCTTTTTAAACACAGCTAAAGCACCTAAGGAGGAAATATTTAACATTATCGATTTTCATTTTCAAGCTTCTTCATTAACAAATTATTCTTTCTATCATTCAATTGATTATATAGGTAAAACAAAAGCCTATGATTTAGGACTGATATATCCTCAAGAAATTGCTGCATCAATACCATCGACAAAGATTAACACTGATGGAGTAAAACTGGTAGTAGATTTATGTAGTGCCCCCGGTGGAAAAACAATTAACGTATTAAACAAATTGAGTTTTGATACATTATGCATATGCAACGATGTTTCTTATAAAAGAGCATTAACTTTGTCATCAAACCTTGAACGTTTAGGTTTAGACAATGTAGTTATTACCTCTAAAGATACTAATGTGCTTTCTAAACAGCTTGAAAACTGCGCTGATTTAGTAATATTAGATGCTCCATGTTCTGGAGAAGGAATGATTAGAAAATATCCTGAAATATTAGAAGAATATTCATTAAATAATATTAACAATTTAGCCGATATTCAAAAAGGTCTATTAGAAGATGCATATAGAATATTAAAGGGTGATGGTCAACTTCTTTATAGCACATGTACATATTCATTTGAGGAAGACGAGCACCAAATTATCAATTTCTTATCTAAACATGATGATATGGAATTAGTTGATTTAGGCGAAGGTTATGCTTCAACATTGAAAGGAACAATTAAGTTGTCTCCTTTGACTAATACTGAAGGTCAATTTATATGTTTAATGCATAAAAAAGGGGACATTCATAATTTGTTAAAACCATTAAAGGCTGTTAAAGAAAAAATAGTTGATGATTTCATTAATGATAACTTAAGAATAAATAATTATTATTTATACAAAAATGATAATCGTTATTATATGTCTTTAATTCCACTACCTGATTTAAAGAATAATGTTGTTAGATGTGGGATATATGTAGGAGATATTATAAATAAACGTTTTGAACCAAATCATAGTTTCTATCGTTCAAATTCATTAAAAGGTAAATATATTTATACTTATGAATTATCTAATGTGGAATATGATAAGTATATATTAGGTTATGAATTGAATGTTGATCTAGGCAATCATTATTATTTAGTAACATATAAAGACTTATCCCTAGGATTTGGAAAATGTTCTAATAAGCAACTAAAGAATAAATATCCAAAAGGTTTAAGAAGAACTAACTAAAAAGAATTGCAATATAATGCAATTCTTTTTATGTGTTTAATAATAATCAATGAATTGAATAAGCTAATATAATCGTTTTGATATTCTTACAGTGTCGCTAGTACCATTTGATTTGCATATTGCAGTAATATCTAATTTCGTTTTGCTAAATGAATATACGTATACTGCATCTTCATCGTATTCCCAAACAGCTTTATCGTCACTTAGTGAGAATGTTAATCCTTTTGGATCGTTTGTATAGTATTCGATTACATAATGGTCGCCTTCTTCGCGTGGATCATCAAATTCTACGTAGTATTCATCCTCAGGAGAATAATACTCAGTTATATAGTATGTGATATCACGTGATGATTGGACATTATGACCTACTTTATAAGTTTTACCATCTGATCCTTTTATTTCTATTCCTGTCTTAGATGAACTTTCTTTTCTCTCTAATTCAGCTCTCATTCCATTACTTATGAACCAGTCTTTTAATTGTTCACCAGTTCTATTAGTTGGAATTGTAAGTGTATCATCTACCGAAACAGTCTTAGACCATTTGCCTTTATTAGAATTTATCTTTGCACCTGAGAAACCATAGTAAACTTCTACATTCACAGTAGACTCTCCAACTGGTAATTCAATAGCTTCAGTGCAATCGTCATCATCTGATTCAATTGTGTCTTTATAAACAACATCATCATCTTGAATAACTTCGACATCTGCTTTATATACAACGTCTCCATATACCCAAGAAACATCAAACATCTTATTTCCTCTTCCAGCCCATGCAATTGAACCGTCGGATCTCTTTAATGTTAAATCTTGAGTATGATCTTCATCATCATCACTTTGACCTGGATATTTAGGCCATTCAATAGATATAGTTTGTTCAACTGGGTCAACATAAACATCGAAATCATCAGTCATATCTTCAACTTTTGCGTTTAGATTAACTAGTTTTGCGTTTTCAGTTTTGATTTCACCAGTAGTTATATACTGTTCGTCCATGCCTTCAATTACTTGAGCATATGGCCAAGTGCCAATAATATGTTTGATAGTAGTTACGCCAGTTGAAGGTTTTTCAATCTTGACAGGTGTTTCTTCACAGTTTTGAACAGTGGAATCAAGAATATGATTTGTGATTCTTGCTTGAATTCTTTGGAAGAATACATTTTCAGCAATATAAGATTGTTTTCCTACTTGAGCTTTATCGTAACCTGTCCAAGTAGATACCGTATATGCGCTAGTTCCTGCACATAGCCATGAGTCTTTTCTTGCACCGTATGGGATACCGTAATATTCACCTTCATCTTCCCAAGTTGATGTACCAGTCTTTGCGTATACAGGATAAGTATCTTTAACTACATCATATGATCCACCGTACTTTTGAACATTCGAATAAAGTAGAGTGTCTGTCATATATGCAGCTGCTTCTGATAGTATCTGTTTAGATTTTGTTGATACATTGATAGGGGATTTACCATTGGTGAATTCTATTTTTTCAATACAATGTGGCTCGTTGTATGTACCTAGATTCAATAACATTGAATATGCTGCAGCCATTTGTTTTGGTGAAGCCATCATATTAAATCCGCCAATAGCACTTTGGATATCGAATGTATCCATCGTAGTATCATATCCAAGTGATTGTAAATAATCTACACAATATTCATCACCCTTGGCGTCTATTACCGCTTGTA
Source organism: Candidatus Colivicinus equi (assembly GCA_018064825.1). Classification (GTDB taxonomy): domain Bacteria; phylum Bacillota_I; class Bacilli_A; order Erysipelotrichales; family Erysipelotrichaceae; genus Colivicinus; species Colivicinus equi. The sequence goes on along the minus strand of JAGHUL010000081.1, from coordinate 37,445 downwards.
ATGTTTGAATAGCGCAAGTATTAATTGAACTTCCTAAGGCATCATATAATGTGACATCGCCTTTATATGTTCCATCAGAATTTGTGATCCTTATATCTGTTCCTGCATAGAATATTGGTTTATCAGTTATAACGTGGGAAGTGGCCCAACCTAAGTTTTCAAATGCAAGAGAGTAATCAAGAACAGGTTTAATAGATGAACCAACTTGTCTACTTAAACTCGTTGCGTGATTTAACAACATTTGACCACCATTAGCGTAGCTTCTTCCACCAAGAATTCCTATAATTGCACCGGTTTGATTATTGATACATATAGAAGCACATTCAAAGTATTCATCAGGGAATTCAAAGTCATCTACTGCTCCAACTTCAATCTTATCCATCGTTTCTTGAACGCCTTTGTTCATATGCGTATAGATATGCATAGTAGTAGAGTAAGGATCTAAACCTGTTAAGTCGTATACTTCATCAACAACAGCATCAATATATGCTTGATATGGAATTGCTTTTGAAGCGTCACCGTCATTAGTTTTTACGGCATTTGAATCTGGATCGACTAGCAAATCTTCAATACGTGTTGATAATCCTAATTGATATTGAACATCAGTTATATATCCGTGCATATGCATTAAATATAGTACGTCGTCTTTTCTAGAATTAGCTGCTTCTAAATTGTAGAAAGGATTGTAGTAGTTAGGGGCATTGATAACACCCGCTAACATTGCAGCTTCAATGTAGTTAACATCAGTGATTGGCTTGTTGAAATAGTATTCACTTGCTTTGGCGATACCTCTAATATTTCTATCGCCACCGAAGTTTAGTTTATTAACATATTGTTCAAAGATGGTTTTCTTAGAAACATTTCTTTCCAAGTCCATTGCTAAAGAAATTTCTTGTACTTTTCTTTTAACGCCTGATGCACCAGATCTAGATGCTTCTTCTCCTGTTGCATCATCAGTGAAGTAAGTATTCTTTACTAATTGCATTGTGAAGGTAGAACCACCTTGTGAGAAAGATAGAGTTTTTAGATTTTCTAAAAATGCTTTAGTGAAACGTGGTAAGTCAAAACCATTGTGTTCAAAGAATCTTGAGTCTTCTACTGCAACAAAGGCATCAACAACACTGTTTGGTAAATCATCATATTCGATGTTTTGTCTAATTGTTAATCCTAATTCGGCAATTACATCACCTTTAGAATCGTATACTATCGAAGATTCTTGTGGATCAAAATCTGATAGGTTAAGTGTAGGTTTGTCTTTTAACATAACCATAATTACACCTAGTCCTATACAAACCCCAACTAATGCTAAAGCAGCTAAACATGAAAGTATAAGTGCCCACATATTTAGTTTATTTACTTTTCTTTTCTTTTTAACTTCTGGTTTATTTGTTTTAGGTTCCATATGTTAACTCCTATAAGTCGAATACTTTATCAATAACTTTTATATAATCGCAAGGTATCGCTAGACCACGGTGTTTTATTTCATGGCCGTTTTTAACTATCCAATCATAAGACAATGATTTTCTTGAACAATCATTATAAAAGGAGATGAAATCATTCCCCTTAATTAAAAAATCCTTTTCATGCGCATTCATTCTTAATACTATGAATGCGATTGCCCCGTGTTTAATGACATCAGTTAAATGTTTAACTTGATGTGGATGTATAGATGAGAAGGGGAAAGATGTAACGAGATTACATTCTTTAGCTTCAAAATCTATATATTTGCCTTTGTAGATGCCATTATAATCTGTGGTACTAGGTAACTTAAAGTAAGCTTCTGTTATCTTAGCAGCACTTCTTTTTGGATAGTCAACATTCACAACTGTTATGGGTGTAGGTTTCTTGTGTATTACAGCAATTCCTTCTTCTAAGTAAGTCTTGTTAGAGAGATTCAAATCATCTTCTAATGACATACCTCTTCTACTTTGTGAAATATTTGGCTTTACATACTTTTTGTTGCTGTTAGGATAGTTCATAAAAGCCTCTTTATTATTATAAATTATATCGATTTAAATTACTATCAACTTGAATGTGCATATAAATTAGGATAAAATATTCGTTGAGGAATACTATGGAAAAATTAAATTTAACACCAGAAGAAATTCTAAACAAACAGTTTGATGTTGATTTTAAAGGCTATACACCAAGTGATGTTGATGCATTCTTGGATTTAGTTCTTGATGACTATCAAAAGATGGAAGACAATGTTCAAGAATTATTAGATTTAGTTGCTTCATTACAAGATAAGATTAAAGCACTTAATGCAGAGAAAGTTGAACTAGAAGGTAAGTCTAAAGCGTTTGATTTGTCTAATACGACATCATATAGTTCTTTGGATATCTTAAAGAGAATCTCTCGTTTAGAAGAACAAATGTATCGCAACAACAAATAACATTAAGATAATCGCTAGTATTACTAGAGGAAAGTCCATGCTCGCACATCCTGCGATGGATGTAGTGATTAAGCTAAGTGAAACAATAAACTTAGGTAACGAAAGTTAACGGCTGGCAATATTCCTAAAAGATATCTCATGGAATTAGCCTATAAAAGTGTCAAAGAGACGAGCTTGATAGAAATATTAAGAGTGGAACGTGATAAACCCCTTAAGCGAGAAACCCAAATTTGGTAGGGGAACTTCTGAAGACAAAACGAAGTTATTCAGGAGGTGCATTTGCACAGATAAATGATTATCTAATACAGAACATGGCTTATTAAATGTTATTAATAAAATGGTTATATAACCATTTTTTCTTTTACTTTCATATGTTAAAATAAGAGGGATGAATTTACCTAATAAACTTACATTATTGAGAATATTTTTGGTTCCAATTTTATGCCTATTGTGGCTTTTTCCTTATGATAATTTTTATTTTTCATTTGGATATTTAAACTTAGGATTTATTAGTTTACCAGTACTAAATATTATTGTTTTAGAAATCTTTCTAGCGGCTTCTATCACTGATTTATTAGATGGCCAAATTGCTAGAAAGAATGGTTTAGTTACAACTTTTGGTAAGTTTGCAGATCCTATTGCTGATAAGTTATTAGTTAATTCAATGTTTATTATTCTTGCATATAAACATATGATTCCTGTTGTTCCTTGTGTGTTGATGATTACACGCGATATTGTTGTGGATGGCTGTAGAATGATTGCGGCTCAAAACGGTGTTGTTGTTTCAGCGGGTATCCTTGGTAAATTGAAAACTGCGCTTCAAATGATTACCATAATTGTTGTTTTATTGAATAACTTACCTTTTGAACTTGCTGGTATTCCAATGGACGAAATTATGATTTGGTTTACTGCTTTTGTTTCTGTAGCTGGTGGGTATTCTTACTTTATGCAATTAAAAGAATATATATTTAAATCGATGTAAAATGGAGGCTTTATGGCAAAAGAAAAAGAAATCGAAGAAGTTAGTGAAGATAAAAAAGAACAGTTATTAAATGAAGCATTAAAGCAAATAGAGAAGACTTACGGTAAAGGCTCTATTATGAAACTTGGTGAACATGCGAATGTTGATGTTGATGCAATTTCCACTGGTTCATTAGCAATTGATGCTGCACTTGGTGTTGGTGGATTACCTAAAGGCCGTATTATTGAAATCTATGGTCCAGAATCTTCTGGTAAAACAACTTTAGCTTTACAAACTATTGCAGAATGTCAAAAGAAGGGTGGCAAAGCAGCATTTATTGATGCTGAACATGCTATTGACCCTCGTTATGCAAAGGCATTAGGTGTTGATATCGATGATTTAGTATTATCTCAACCTGATTCCGGTGAACAAGCATTAGAGATTGCTGAAGTGCTAATTAAATCTGGTGCGATTGATCTAATTGTAGTTGACTCTGTTGCTGCACTAGTTCCTCAAGCTGAATTAGATGGTGAAATGGGTGATTCTAACATCGGTTTGCATGCTAGATTAATGTCAAAGGCTATGCGTAAACTTGCTGGTGCTATGAATTCTAATGGCTGTACAACAATATTTATTAACCAATTAAGAGAAAAAGTTGGTGTAATGTTTGGTAATCCTGAAGTAACAACTGGTGGCCGTGCTCTTAAATTCTATTCAAGTATTAGAATGGAAGTTAGAAAATCTGAAGCAATTAAAGATGGTCAAGATGTTATTGGCAATAAAGTTAACGTTAAAATTGCTAAGAATAAGGTCGCCCCACCTTTTAAAACATGTTCAATTGAGATTTACTATGGCGAAGGCATATCTCATATTTCAGAAATAATCAATTTAGGTACCGAGATGGGATTAATTGATAAATCAGGCTCTTGGTATTCATATAATGGTGAAAAGATAGGTCAAGGAAGTGAAGCTGTTAGAGCATTCTTGCTAGCTCATCCTGAAATTGATAAAGAAATTACAGAAAAAATTAAAGAAAAATTATTCGCAAAAGAAGATCTATAGTTATTAACTCTATGTTTCGACATAGAGTTTTTATTTTGGACTAGTAATAAAAGGCATTTTGTTATAAAATTGTAAAGGGTAAAACCTATTTAAAGTAATACTATGGAGGTATAAAGATGGGTAGTTTTATTAGTATACCTTCCATTTTAATCGGATTAGTTGTTGGTATATTGGCAGTTTGTTTAATTAATTTAGTAATTAAAAATAACGCTAAAGCCGAAGCTAAAAAAGTCTTAGATGAAGCAAATAATCAAGCTAAAAACACTATTAAACAAGCTGTTTTAGATGGAAAAACTCAAGTTTATGATTTAAAGCTTCAAGCTGAAAAAGAAATCAAGGAAAGAAAAGGCGAGTTACAAAGCCAAGAAACAAAGCTATTAAGAAGAGAAGATTCTCTTAATTTCCGCGATGAAAATTTAACACAAAAAGAGAAAAAATTAGACGAAAAGTTAAAGAAAGCTGAAGACAAACAAGCTCAACTAGATAAAATGGAAGAAGATTTGCAATCTCGTATCAATGGTCAGATTGCCCTTTTAGAAAGAGTTTCTAATATGTCTCAAGAAGATGCTAAGAAGGAACTCATGGAAGTTGTTGAAAAGCGTATTCAGGATGAAGTTGCTGCTTACATCCGCGAACAAGAAGAAGATGCTAAAGAACACGCTAAAGAATTGTCTAGAGAAATCATAGCTACAGCAATTCAAAGATATTCTCAAGATGAGACAATTGATAGAACTGTATCAGTTGTTTCTCTTCCTTCAGAAGAAATGAAGGGAAGAATCATTGGTAGAGAAGGTCGTAATATCCGTGCTATTGAACAAGCAACAGGTGTTGATCTAATTATTGATGATACTCCAGAAGCTATAACAGTTTCTTGCTTCAATCCTATTAGAAGAGAAATTGCTAGATTATCACTAGAACAATTAATCAGAGATGGTCGTATCCAACCTGGAAGAATTGAAGATGTTGTAAATAAAACTGCTGCCGATATGGATGTTACTATTATGAAACTTGGTGAAGATGCTTGTTTCAAACTTCAAATCGGTAAGATGGATAAAGAACTAGTTAAATTAATAGGTCGTATGAGATATAGATATTCATATGGTCAAAACGGATTAGAACATTCTATCGAAGTTGCATCATTTGCTGGTGTAATGGCTGCTGAATTAGGCTTAAATCAAAATTTAGCTAAGAGAGCTGGCTTGTTACATGATATTGGTAAAGCTGTTGATTTCGAACAAGAAGGTACTCACGTTGAATTAGGTGCTAGATTAGCAAAGAAATATGGCGAAAGACCAGAAATAATCAATGCTATTGAATCTCATCATGGAGACGTTGAACCTAATAACTTATATTCATATTTAGTTGCTGCTGCTGATACTTTATCTGCTGCTAGACCTGGTGCTAGATATGAAGGTATTGAAAATTATATCAATAGGCTAGAATCATTAGAAAAGATTGCTAATGAATTCGAAGGTGTTGATAAAGCTTATGCAATCCAAGCAGGTAGAGAAATTAGAGTAATGGTTGTTCCTGAAAAGGTAGACGATGCTAAATGTTTCTTGATTGCTAGGGATATTAAAGATCGTATCGAAAATGAATTAACATATCCAGGACAAATTAAAGTCACTGTTATTCGTGAGATGCGTGCTAACGAAACGGCTAAATAATGAGAATTCTATTTATTGGTGATATCGTAGGTAAAAGTGGAAGAGACATTGTCTCTTCACTTTTATATTCTCTTAAAGTCGAATATAATATCGATTTAGTTATTGCCAATGCCGAGAATAGTGCTCATGGAAAAGGAATTACTTATAAGATTTACAATCATTTGATTAACGATGGCGTAGATTATATCACTATGGGCAATCATACTTTTTCTAAGAAGGAGATATACACTCATATTGATGAAATGGATGCATTGATTGTCCCTTATAACCACGAAAAGAGAACTTGTGGCAAGTATTATCAATTTATTGATTACAATAATATGCGGATTTGCTTAACCAATATTCTTGGAACTGCTTTAATGGGAGAATCTAATTGTTCGATGTTTGATTCAATGAATACCATTTTGAAGGAAACTTCTGAATGTAATGTTGATTTCTATTTTGTTGATTTGCATGCTGAAACTACTGCAGAGAAACGTATATTTGCCGAATATTACAAAGACTATGCAAAAATCGTTGTTGGTACACATACACATGTTCAAACTGCTGATGAAAGAATGATCAATGATGTTGCTTTTATCACAGATGTTGGTATGTGCGGAACTTATGATTCGGTAATAGGCAGAGATATAAGCGAATCTATTAATGCTATGATTAGTAAAGAACATTCACAATATACTATTGCTGAAGGCGAGGCTATATTGTGCGCTGTTGTTATAGAAATTGATGAAAAACTTAAAAAGCCTGTATCTATTGAAAGATTACAATTTAGGCCATATTGATTTGAATTAAGATTTAAAAAAAGATTTGGAATGATGTGATTCCAAATCTTTTTATTTGTGTTTATTTAAGTTTATTTGCTATTTCGTTTAAATCGAATTTATTTACATTAAATTTAAACTCGACTGTATCTTTTTCACCATATCTCGGAATTAGATGAACATGGGTATGCATAACTGTTTGTCCAGCTATTTCATTTGTGTTAATCAACAAATTCATACCTTTACAATCTAACTTATTTTGTAATCTATTTGCGATAATTTGAGCTTTTGCCATTAATGAAGCATATTCATCATTAGGCATTAATAAGAAATTATCATAATGCTTTTTAGGCATAACTAGTGTATGACCATATGTTGTTTGTGATATATCTAAAATAGCTAATACTTCATCATCTTCATATACTTTTGTAGAAGGAATATTTCCTTTGATTATTTCACAAAAGATGCACATGATTGCTCCTACTCTTTAACCATAAGATCATATAGATCTTGATCATAGTATTCAACGTTTAATGTTGAAATTAATTCATCTTTAATTGAATCCAGAGTAATAGTTTCTGCTTTAACGCCGATATAATCTTCTTTGAAATTATTAACATCCTTATCAATGATATTTACTACATTGTATTGTTTTGCTTCAACAGGATTTCCTTCAGCATCTGTTGTCACTGTTGATGATTCAATAACTATAGAAATACCAGTTTTATCAGTAGAGTTGATATATTCTTTTACTTCAAGAACCATATCATCTGAATCTAAAGCAATGAACTCTGAACAATCAGATTGATAGCCATTATCAGCTGCTGCTGTCGCAAAATCTTTACCTGCATTTACGTCTTCAATCATCTTTTTAGCAGCTTCTTCATTATCAAAGTATACGCTTTGAATTTTTACTGGTTTATCAATGCTTACGTTATCATCATAATGATCTCTTGCATAGTTTTTGATTATTTCCATTTGAACTAAATTGTTTTGATACATTTTAGTAAATGCTTCTTTAGAACCATAGTACGCAATGATAGTTTGTTCCATACCATAATCTATCATTGATTGCGTATATTCTTCAGCTTCTTTTAAATAATCTTCAGCTTTAATGTTTTCTTTTATAGCGATGTGATCGATTAATTCATTTTCTATAGCAGTAGTAGCTGTAAGCTTTAATACTGAGTATAGATCTGCTTTTGTGTATGTTGTTCCAGGACCAGAAAAGATTACTTCGTTGTCATCGCTAACTTTTGAATATCCAGCTGAATTAGCACAACCAGCTAAAGCTAATAAGCAAATTAATATTACTAATACTTTTTTCATCTTATTGTGCCTCGCTTTCTAACACCATGTTGATATAATCAGTTAAGTTTTGATCTTTAATTTCAAATCCAAGTTCAGTAGCTTTATCTTGTAAAGCCTTTACTGGAGTAGAAGGGAAATTGTTTTCAATAGTTGTAATGAAACTTCCTACATCTAGTAAATCTTCAACTTTATTAGAGAAATTCCAAATAATATGATAACCGTATTGTGATGTAACTACATCTGATACTTCACCATCTTTTAGAGCCATTGCAGCATCGTAGAATTCTTTAACGTACTTAGTTGTTTGACCTTCTGTTTCTGGATTGAAGCTTGTGTCACAAATTCCAAGATAGCCATAGCTTGATGCTGAACCATCATCTGACATTTCATATGCTACTTGTGTAAATTCTTTTGTTTTAAGTGCTTCTTGAACATCGGCTAGTTTTTGTTTTTCTTCATCTGTTGGATTATTGATATCAGCTACTTTAACTAAGATTTGATAGATGATTCTTGGATTAGTTTCATCAATTGTAGGTTTTAAATACTTGTCATAGTCAGCTAAATAGTAATCCTTCATTAATTGATTTTGCTTATATCCTAATATATAGTATTCAGCCAAATCTTTAGAACCATTCACAAATCCAAATGATCTTAAATCAGAATTGATTTGGTCTTCTGAGTATTGTTGCATTACTGAATATGCATTGTAACTTGCTGAATTTTCCATTTGTTCAGTAGTTTCGATTGCCTTATTCAATACCGCACGTTGATATTGTGTGTACTCTGCTATAACGCCAGCTTTAAGACCTTGAGATTCATCGTTATATAAATCTTCATATAATTGATCTGCTGTAACATTTTCTCCATCGATACTGTAGGCAATATATTTACCATCAACTTGTTTATTTGCTACAAATACTTCTCTATTCTTAATAGAATCATATGTATATGCACCAATAAAAACTAAAAATACTATGGCTAATAGGCCTACAAACCAATACTTTTTAAATAATTCTTTTTTGTCCATAGTTTTCTCCTTTTCAACCATTCAATTATATAATTTTTAACGACTTATATTCAATTATATTGAGATATTTCAGTTAAGTTTCATATAGTTAATGAATAGTAATTTAGTCCTATTAGTATTGTAGATGTTATAATGATATGGGTGAAAAATATGAATAGTTTAGTTATTTCAAATTTACATGTATCTATTGATGATAAAGAGATTCTAAAGGGTATCGATCTAACGGTTAATGAAGGTGAAATACATGCCATTATGGGTCCTAATGGTAATGGCAAATCAACTCTGTTACAAACTATAATGGGCCATCCTTCTTATACTGTAACGTCTGGTTCTATAACTTTTAATGGTGAAGACGTTTTAAAGATGAGTGTCGATGAAAGAAGTAAAAAAGGTTTGTTTTTAGCTATGCAATATCCTAAAGAGATTGCTGGTGTAACTAATTCTGATTTCTTAAGAGCTGCTATCAATGCTCGTTTAGACAAGAATATTTCTTTATTCAAATTTATCAAAGAGATGGATAAGGGAATTTCTTCACTAAAAATGAAGGAAGATTTAGCTCATCGTTTTGTAAATGATGGTTTCTCTGGTGGTGAAAAGAAACGTAATGAAATCTTACAAATGATGATGTTAAAGCCTAGTATTGCTATGTTAGATGAAATTGATAGCGGATTAGATGTTGACGCTATTAAGCTTGTTTCAGATTCGATAATCAATATGAAAAACGAAACAAATATGGGTTTGATTGTCGTTTCTCATTATGAGAGATTCTTTACATCTATTAAGCCAACACATGCTCATGTAATTGTTGATGGCAAGATAGTTGTTGAAGGAGATAGTGAGCTAGTATTGAAGATTGATAACGATGGTTATGACTGGTTATACGATGAATTGAAGATTCAACCAGTAAAAGAAAACAAACCATTAGTATTTTCGTTAGGCACTTGTGCTAGAAATCCAAGAGGTAACAATGCCTAATCGTATCGAAATTAATGACAATTCTCTTTGCCAAATTAATGAATCATGTACGTTAATCATTAAAAGTGAAGAGGTCAATATAAAATACGATTTAAATGATGGAGAATTCAATGTCCTTATTTTTAATGATGCAAATAGCAACGTTATAATCAATGACCAAGGGAGCATCACTAATTCAGTAGTAAGAATTAATTATTTAGAACTTAATAATTTTGACTATATTCAAAACAGCAATGTTGAAGTAAATAAGAATTCTCAATTATTAATTGTTTCAACATATTTGGGTGTTGAGAGTAAAAAAATAATCTTTGATTTATATAATTTAGGTTCTGATTCTCTTATTGAAATTACTAATAATGTAATTTGTTTAGATAATGCAGATTTTTCATTAGATTGTATTGGAACTATTAAAAAGGGCGCTAAAAGAAGTATTTGCCATCAAAAATCTCATTGCTTGACTTTAGATAACCCTAGAAAAGCTCGTGTTTTACCTGTGCTAAATATAGATGAAAACGATGTAGAAGCGTCTCACTCATTATCTTCAGGCACATTAGATGAAGAAGTGTTATTCTATATGAATTCTCGTGGTTTAGATAAAAAAGCTGCATTAGGTCTAATCTTGAGATCTTATTTGATGCCTAATGACAATTATTATGATGGTTTTATTGATGGCGATGTTATTAAAGAATTAGTTGAGAGGAAGGTCAATCATTTATGTTAGACATTAATAAGATTAGAAATGATTTTCCTATGATTAAAAACAATCCAGATTTAATATATTTCGACTCTAGCGCCACTTCTTTTAAGCCTCAATGTGTAATAGATGCTGTTAATCATTATTACACTCATGACAACTCAAATGTTCATCGTGGTGATTATTATCTTTCATATAAAGTTTCTAAGGCTTATGAAGATTGCAGAAAAACTATAGCTGATTTTATCAATGCAGAAGATGTACGTAGTATTGTTTATACTAATGGATCTACTTCAGCTCTCAATTTACTTGCGTATGGCTATGGAAGAAAATATTTGACTAAGGGTGATGTCATTTTGCTTACATATACTGAGCATGCATCAAATATCCTTCCTTGGTTTAATGTAGCTAAAGAAACTGGGGCATTAATTAAATATATTCCTTTAAATGATGACGGTACTTTTAATTTAGATAAATATATAGATTGTTTCACAGATGCTGTTAAAGTTGTTTCGTTGCCTTATATTTCAAATGTTTTAGGTTACGTATATCCAGCGAAGGAAATAATTAGAATTGCGCATGAACACAATGCGATTGTATCTTTAGATGGTGCTCAAGCAGTTCCTCATATTAGAGTTGATGTTAAAGATTTAGATGTAGATTTCTTATCTTTCTCTTCTCATAAGATGTTAGGTCCATCTGGTGTTGGTGCTTTATATGGCAAATATGAATTATTAGAAAAGATGGATCCTTTATACTATGGAGGAGATTCAAATGCTAGATTTGACAAAGAAGGGAATGTCATTTTAAAAAAAGTTCCATATATATTTGAATCTGGAACGCCTTGTATTGAAGGCATTTTAGGTTTAAATGCTGCTATTCAATATTTAAATGAAATTGGTATGGATAATATCGAAGAATACGATAAAGAATTAACCCTTTATTTTATTGATAAATTATCACAATTAGATAATGTTACTATTTATAATAAAAAAACCACAACAGGTATCATTTCTTTCAATCTTAATGGCATTTTTGCTCAAGATGCTGCTAGTTATTTTAGTTCAAAAGGTATTGCAGTAAGAAGTGGCAATCATTGTGCTAAGATACTTCATAATGTTATAGGCGTTAATGAAACTATAAGAGCTAGTTTATATTTATATAACACTAAAGAGGAAATTGATAGATTTATAGAAATTATTAAAGACACAACAATCGAAAAATGTGTGGAGAGTGTACTATGATGGACAAAGAGATTAAAAGAGAAATAATGTTAGATCATTATTCAAATCCAAACAATAAAAGCACTATTGAAGATCCTTCTTATAAGAGTATTCATAATGCATCTGATTCTTGCATTGATGATATCACTGTATTTATGAAGGTAGAAAATGACAAGATAGTTGATACAAAATTTGATGGCGTTGGTTGTACTATTTGCACTGCATCAACAGATATTATGTGCGATTTAGTAACAGGTAAATCTTTATCAGAAGCTAAAAACATTATTAATGAATATTACAATATGATAGATGAAAAACCTTTTGATGAAGATGCTTTAGATGAAGCTAATGCTTTTGATACTCTTTATCAACAAGCAAACAGGATTAAATGTGGTACTATTGGTATTCATGCGATTGAGGATTTAATAAAGGAATATGAAAAATAACGACATTTTAAAATCACAAGATGAGTATAAATATGACTTCAAAGATGAAGATGTCACTATTTTTAATACGGGCAAAGGTCTTTCCGAAGAAGTAGTAAGACAAATCAGTGCTGCTAAACATGAACCTGATTGGATGCTCGAATATCGTTTAAAGGCATACCATAAGTTTGTAGAAATGCCTCTTCCTAGCTTTGGACCAGATTTGTCAAATATTGATTTTAATGATTTTACATATTACAAAAAGCCAAGCAAGAAAGTCGAAAAGTCTTGGGATGAAGTACCAGAAACGATTAAGAATACCTTTGAAAAATTAAAAATTCCTGAGTCTGAACAAAAGTTTTTAGCTGGTGTTTCTACACAATATGAATCTGAAGTTGTTTATCATAATATGCTAAAGGAAGTAGAAGAAAAGGGTGTTCTTTTCTTTGACACTGATACCGCTTTAAAGATGTGCCCAGATATCTTCAAAGAATATTTCGGTAAAGTTGTTTCTTACGCTGACAACAAATTTGCTGCTTTAAATGCTGCTGTATGGTCTGGTGGTTCATTTATCTATGTTCCAAAAGGTGTTAAATTAGAAAAACCATTACAATCATATTTCCGTATTAATTCAGAACAAATGGGTCAGTTTGAAAGAACGTTAATTATTTGCGATGAAGATTCAGATTTACATTATGTTGAAGGCTGTACTGCCCCTAAATATTCACAAGACTCATTGCATGCTGCAGTAGTTGAAATATTCGTTAAGAAAAATGCAAAATGTCGTTATTCAACAGTACAAAACTGGTCACCAAACATTCTTAATTTGGTTACTAAGCGAACTCTAGTTGAAGAAAACGGTGTTATGGAATGGATCGATGGAAATGTTGGCTCACATATAAACATGAAGTATCCTGCTTGCGTTCTTGCTGGTGAACATGCAAAGGGCGTTTGTATCTCTATTGCTGTAGGCTCATTTAAACAAATTCAAGATGCTGGCGCAAAGATGATTCATCTAGCTCCACATACTTCATCTACTATTATTTCTAAATCTCTTGCAAGAACTGGTGGCAAGGTCAACTATCGTGGCCTAGTTTCTATTGGCAAAAACGCTCTATACTCAAAAGCAAAAGTTGAATGTGATACTTTGATTTTGGATGAGATATCAAGTTCTGATACTATTCCTACTAATATTATTTCGAATAATACTTCTACTATTGAACACGAAGCAACTGTTTCTAAAATTTCTGAAGAACAATTATTCTATTTAATGTCTAGAGGTTTATCAAAAGAAGATGCTACGCAAATGATTATATTAGGTTTTATTGAACCGTTTACTAGAGAACTGCCAATGGAATATGCAGTTGAATTAAATCAATTATTAAAGATTAATATGGAAGGTGCTATTGGTTAGCACCTTTTAAATAATAAACGCTACATTTAAGTAGCGTTTATCTTACTGCAAATAATGATATTATGCCTATGATTATTAGAATAGGGAATGCTAACTTAATTAATCCTACTATTAAGGCAATTAACAATATTAGCGGAAGGAATATTAACACAAATAACACTTTGGTAAAACCCCATGTAAGTTTAATTGCGAATATTGCGATTCTTCCAAAAATCAAGATCATCAATCCTACAAATAATAACTCTAACATTTTGTATCCCTCCTTGTTTATGTTTAGAATATTTACGATATGTTATCGACACTATTCTTTACATTTTTCATTGTATAATTAGTTCATATACGATAAAAGAGCAAATTAAGCGGATTATTCATGTCTATTTTGCTATAATCGCGAATTAAATTATGGGAAGAAAATCAGTAAAAACAAAAAAGAATATATATCAAGAATTACGTGAATCATTAGATTTAACTAGAGAAAAAGCTAGTGATCTTTTGGAATTTATTTCTGATGATCGTATTGAAAAAATAGAAAATGACAAAACTTCTATACGACCTGAAGAAGTATTAAAGATGGCAGAAGTTTATCATAAGCCTGAATTGGCAAACTATTATTGTAGTCATGAATGCCCAATAGGCAAGAAATATGTTCCAGAAGTTAAAGAGAAAGAGTTATCTCAAATTACTCTTGAGATGTTAGCTATCTTAAATTCTTTAGATTTACAAAAAAATAGACTAATCGAGATAACTGTTGATGGTCAAATAAGTGATGATGAACATAAAGATTTTGTTGAAATAAAAAGGCAACTCGATGAGATGTCAAAGACGATTGCCTCGTTATCAATGTGGGTTGATACAAAATTAAAGAGATAGTTTCCTATCTCTTTTTAGTTCCACATTGCTGAATAATTACCAGCTCCATTTCCTTCTTCATAATAATAATTATCCATTAACGTTACATATTCCCATTCAGAATTAGCTAGATTATTTTTTGGCGTTGTGACAACTTCCAAGTCGTTATCCCAGTATTGATGGGCAACATATATATTTTCATCATCAACACCAACTACTAGAGCGATTGTACCTTCCCAACAAATGATGTCACCAGCTTGGATGGCTTCTGGATCGACACTCTTAGTACTAATTGCGCCTCCATCACCGACTCCTAAGTCTGGAAGGTTATAAGCGCCATCCCATATTCCAGCACCACCACCTACATCTCCTGGATCAAAGCCTGCTTGATACAAACACCAAGAAACATAACCTGAACAGTCTAATCCGTTAGGAATGACACCACCAGCACCAGAAAACATTTCACAACCCCATATTTGAGGACCCGACACTATTCCATTAGGATCTATTAATTCGTATTTATCTTTACTCAAATATAATCCTTTATGATAGAACCTTCCTTCACCATCCGCATAAGGATGACCCGTTGAACCATCTAATCTACCATTTTCATAGAAATATGGTAGGCGATATTTAAATTCTAGTGATAAAAATCTTGCTGCTGCTAGAACTCCAGCTCTAGTTTTATAACCTGCATTAAGAATCTTCGATTCTAAAACCGTATCTAAATATATTGTTTCTTCAGAAGTATACTGTTCACATGGAAGACTTTCCTTGTTGTTATCTATATGAGCTGGCAAATATAAATCAGATACTGATACTTCATATCTAGTCTTAGTGTCATCATTGTAGATAATTACATCGCCTTTACTGATTCCTATTAGATATCCATTATCAACCTTAGCTATATTATCGTCCTCGCTAAAACAATTGTTTCCTATCTCTTGTTTTGCGTTAACAGCTATACATATTAAACCGCCATCTTCGTACTGTGCTAGTTGTTCTTCTCTTTGCTTTTGTTTATCTATTTCAATTTGTTTTTCAATTTCTTCATTTCTTTTTTCGACAGCAATCTTGAAGTTGTTTATTACAACAATCAAAATGATTATTGCGATAGCTAATAATCCTATGACAATCAATAAATGTTTTATATTTACTTTTCTTTTCTTCTTACTCATATTTAATACCAAGTTGCTGTATAATTTCCATCTTGCATATAGTAATCATCCATTAATACAACATATTCCCATTTAGATTTTTCTAACTCATCATAATTATTATATGTCACTACTTCTAAATCATTTTCCCAATATGCTTGTGCTACATATAATTTTTGTCCATCGATACCAATTATCATTCCGATATGTCCTGAGTAACCAATCAAGTCACCGGCTTTGATTTCGTTATAGTTGATATCTTTTATCTCAACTGCTTTTCCTAGATCTACGCAATCGAATCCTTCAGATTCTATACCATAGCCTCCGCCGATATCTCCGCAATCATATCCTGCATTTAGTAATGACCATGTTATTAATCCTGAACAGTCAATACCATTATAGTAATCTCTTGCTTCTGGAATCTCATATAAATCGCATCCCCAAATGGCAGGGCCTTTTTTTGAAACAGTAATATCATCAAATTTGTCATCGCTTAAGTATAAACCAACGTGATAGTATCTACCTTCGCCATCACACATTTCTCGTCCTGTGTTAGTGTCTAATCTACCGTTTTCACAGAAATATAGTAGTTTATATTTAAATTGTAATGTTAAAAATCTCATTGCAGCGACAACACCAGCTCTAGTGTTGTATCCTGCATCATATATTTTATTTTGTAGAACTGTATCTAAATATACTGCTTCATCTTGAGAATATTTGTGGCAAGGAAGAGGAAGTTTATTAGGATTAATTTGTTCCAAATCATATAGGTTTGAAACAGAAACTAGATACATTTGGTCGTTATCAATGTCATATACCTTGGTTTCTCCAACTTTAGTTGCTGTTATATAGTTTTTATCATTGTCGCTATGGAATTCTATTATTGAATCATCATATCGATCAATATTGTCAATATAGTACTTTTCATTTAGACATAAATAGATAATTTTGCTTATTTCTAAATTATCAATTCTGTCTTCTTCGGCTTCGAACGCTAATTGTTCATTTTTTTTGATGATGCGTAATGCTTGTTTATCGCCAAAATATAGTCCACAAAAAGCCATCATAAGAATAATTAAGATTACTATTAATATTCTAGATATTTTTGATTTCTTATTTTCTTCCATCTTATATATTATATGTTAAAAAACTGTAATATAACTGAAATTATACAAATATTAAGGCATAATATAGGTATGTATTTAATAGAAGTATACGTAACAAATGCTAGTTTAAATGTAAACTATCCATTTACTTATTATTCGTTAGATGAAATATCCAAATATGTAAGAGTAAAAGTTAGTTTTCATAATAAAATTACTGGCGCAATTGTATCTAATTGCACATTTGTTGATATAGAATATGAAGATTTATGCAAAGAGAAAGGGTACAAATTACTTCCGATAATTGAAGTTATCGATAATGAGCCTATTATTTCGGAAGAACTATTTGATCTTGCATTTTGGTTATCAAAAACTACTATATCTCCTTTGATTTCATGTTTGAATTGTATGCTTCCAAAAGTTTTAAAAGCAAAGCAAATAGATTCAAATGTCAAAATGGTTAAACATTTTCACAAAAATGAGGGTGATTTTAAATTTACTAGTAAGCAAAAAGAAATATACGATTCACTTTATGAAGGAATATTATGTTCTGATGCAAGAAAATTGTCCACTTCTATTATTAGTAAGTTAATTAATATGGGTGCTATTGAAGAATATTCTGTTGAAGCAGAATATACTCCTGAGACAAGTGATATAACTTGTTTTAAAGATTTAACTAATGAACAAGATTCGGTCTTTAACAATGTAATCTCTACCGATAAAATGGTTTCACTATTATTTGGTGTCACTGGTTCTGGCAAAACCGAGGTATATCTACATCTTGCAAGATATTATTTAAAGCAAGGAAAAGAAGTATTGATACTCGTTCCAGAAATTTCGCTTACACCTCAGATGATTTCTAGAGTTAAAGAGCGTTTTTCTGATGTTATCTTTTATCATTCAGAATTATCAGATCAAGAACGTTATGAACAATATAAGAGGGTAAAAGAGAATGATGTAAAGATTGTTGTGGGAACTAGATCTTCTATTTTCCTTCCGTTTAATAATTTAGGACTAATTATCGTAGATGAAGAACATGATAGTTCTTATAAACAAGATAATATTCCAATGTATCATGTGAAGAATGTAGCTTTTAAACGTGCAATTACTTTTGGTGCTAAAGTCTTATTAGCCAGTGCTACACCATCATTAGATTCATATACGCATGCATTGAAGGGTGATTATCAATTATTAACACTTAAAAATCGTATTAATTTAAAACTTCCTGAAGTTGAACTTATTGATCTATCTAAACAAAAAAGAAACGATTCATATATAGTATCTAATAGGCTTAAGGATGAATTAGAAATATGCTTATCAAACCATAAACAAGCTATTATTTTATTAAATAGAAGGGGATATTCTCCTATTGTTAAGTGTGGATCTTGCGGAACTACTTTAACCTGTTCAGATTGTGATATTCCTCTTTCATATCATAAAGATCAGAATATTCTTAAATGTCATCAATGTTCTAGAGTATATAAAATTCCTAAATACTGTCCTAATTGTCACGAAAATGGTTTAGTTTTCTATGGCTTTGGTACTAAACGTGTTGAAGAAGAATTACAACGTATTTTCCCTGAGGCTAGTATTGAAAGAATGGATCGCGATAATGTATCTAAAAAAGGCGCACACAAACAAATACTTGATCGTTTTGGAAATCACGAAATCGATATCTTGATAGGTACACAAATGATTGCGAAAGGGTTAGATTATCCTGATGTTACTTTGGTAGGTATTTTAAATGCAGATGCTGGTTTAATGCATCAAGACTACAATAGTGCGAAATTAACTTTTGATTTATTAATGCAAGCATCTGGTAGAAGTGGTCGTGCAAATGCGGAAGGTAAAGTATTAATCCAAGCATTTAATGTTGATCATTACGCTTTAAAAGCTGTCTTAAAACAGGATTATGAGTATTTTTATAATATTGAAATGAATTATCGAAACAAAACATCTTATCCACCATATTCACACATTGTTGAGATATTACTTACTGATGTTTATCCTGATAGATTGAATTCTTCCTTATCTAAACTTGTAAATCTTACTTCTGAATTAAAATCTAAACAGTACAAACCTTGCGAGTTGCCTAAATTAAAGAAGAATTACCGTTGTCGAATTTTATTGATAGATAAAGACTTAATTTCTTTATTAAACGACGTAACTTCTGTTATCAACAAATATTTACAATTAAAAAATGTATCTAGTGTTAAAGTAGATATTGACCCTTTATTCTTAGAATGATATGAATCAGAGAAAGATTAGTTTAAATATTTTATATAAAACATTAAATGATGAATCGTATTCTAATCTTTTAATGCGTCAAGAATTAAATAAATTGCCTATTGAGAAACGTAGTTTTTGTACCAACTTAGTTAATGGCGTATTAAGATACTATGAATTTTTACAATATCAATTTAATGAATTTATTGAAAAAAATACCTCTTTAATAAATAAATTAATTCTTTCTATGGCTACGTATGAAAAGTTTTATTTGAATAAAGAAGATTATGTTATTAATAATGAATATGTAAATCTTTGCAATAATAAATTTGATAAAGCTTTTGTTAATGCCGTGCTACATAAAGTAAACTATCTGAAAGAACCTCAAGAAGATAATGTTCGTTATTGTTTACCTTTATGGATATATAATTTATTGAAATCTCAATATTCAAGTGATGAATTAAAAAATATTGTTAAGATATATCGTAGAATTCCTCAGGTATATTATCGAATCAATAAATCGAAAGTTAAGATCGGCAATATCATGGCAAACATAGTTGATGACGATTTCTTTACATCAGACAAGAACTTATTAAATTCTGATGAATTTTCTAAAGGATATTATTATGTTCAAGATTATAACAGTGGTCAATTATATAAACACCTAAAACTTCAAAAAAATATTAGATTATTAGATGTATGTAGTGCTCCTGGTGGCAAACTGTTCAATTGCCTTGATGTTTTAAATCCTTCTGATTGTTACGCAAATGATTTATACGAGAATAGAATAAATCTTATTAAAAAGGCCGCTGATAGATTGGGCTTTAAAGGAATTAATTATTTAAACTATGATGGACGTTGTTTAAAAGATAATATCAATATAAAATTTGATCGTATATTGTTAGATGCTCCTTGTAGTGGCTTAGGTGTTATAGGCAGAAAGCCAGATTTAAAGTTTCATATTAAACCTGAATCTTTAGATGAACTCCAAGCGCTCCAATATGAGTTATTAGAGAGTATTAAATCTTTATTAAGCGATGATGGATTATTATTGTATAGTACATGCACATTAAATAAGAAAGAAAATCGCAAACAGATTGACAAGTTCATTAAGAACAATCCAGATTTCAAAATTATCGAAGATGATACCATCATTAATGATATGGGAGATTGTTTTTATTATTGCGTTTTGACTAAGGTATAATTAAAGAGATGAATTTAATATATGATTATGATTTAAATGATCTTCAAAACTATCTTTTAGATAATGGTTTAAAGGCTTTTAGAGCTAAACAAATCTTTAAATGGTTATACGAGAAAAGAGTATCCACATTTGATGAAATGTCTGATATTTCTAAAGATTTAAAAGCTAAACTAAAAGAAGATTTTTATTTTGGGAATCTAGAAGTTGTTAAGAGACAAATATCTAAAGATGGTACACAAAAGTTTTTATTTAAACTATCTGACGGATGTTTAGTTGAATCCGTATTAATGGTTTTTGACTATGGTTTCAGTGCTTGCCTTTCTTCACAAGTTGGCTGCAATATGGGTTGTACTTTTTGTGCGTCTGGTTTACTAAAGAAACAAAGAGATTTGTCTTGTGGTGAAATTGTTCTTCAAGCGTTAAGCATTCAGAGAGTATTAGATGAGAATGATAATCGTTTGGGCAATATTGTCTTAATGGGAACTGGCGAGCCTTTTGATAACTATGACAATGTTATGAAAGCCTTGAGTATTATAAATGATCCTTTTGGTTTGCAAATAGGAGCTAGACATATTTCTGTTTCAACTTGTGGAATTGTTCCAATGATTAGAAAGTTCGCTTTAGAAGATAAGCAATATAATTTAGCAGTGTCTTTACATGCACCTAATAATGAGCTTAGAAGTAAATTAATGCCAATCAATAAAGCTTATCCTCTAGAAGAACTTTTTTCTGCTTTAAAGGACTATGCTTCAAGCAACAATCGTCGTTTAACTTTTGAATATTTGCTATTAAAAGACATTAATGATTCTAAAAAAGAGGCAGATGAATTAAAGAATCTATTATCTGGACTAAATGCTTATGTTAATCTAATTCCTTATAACGAAGTAAGCGAAAATGATTATCATACTGCTAGTGCAGAAAATGCTTTGCGTTTTTATGATTTATTGAAGAAAAATAATGTCGCTGTTACTCTTAGACAAAAAAAGGGTGACGATATTGATGCGGCATGTGGTCAATTGAGGGCTAATAATCTAAAATAGAATTATGGAATATTGTGGCATTACTGACATTGGTTTAGTAAGAGAAAAAAACCAAGATGCGTTTATTACTATCGCTAATCAATATGGCGATGTTTTAGCATTGGTTGCTGACGGAATAGGTGGTGCTAGAGCTGGAGAAGTTGCTTCAAGTGAATGTATCAAATATTTTGATACTGTCTTTAAAGATTCTGGTCCATTTGATGAACTAGAAAGTGCTACAAATTTTTTAAGTCATCATATTTCTATAATTAATCAAAAGATATATGATTTGTCTAAATCTTATGAAGAATATTCTGGTATGGGCACAACTCTTACTGGTGTTCTTATCACATCTCACGGAACACTAAGTATCAATATTGGGGATTCAAGGGTTTATGGCTTTTTAGAAGGCAAATCTTTCGCTTTAACTAAAGATCATAGTTTAATTAATCAGATGTTAGATGCTGGAGAAATAACTGCTGAAGAGGCTATAAATCATCCTAAGCGTCATTATTTAACTAAAGCTATGGGCATATTTGATTCTATTAGTGCTGATATACATAAAGTTAAAGATATGGACTATTATTTGTGTTGCTCAGATGGCTTGCATGGATATTGCGATATTGAAGAAATCAGAGATATTATTTTTGCGGATGGTAAATCTCTTAATGATAAATGTGTTGATTTAAAAGATCTTGCTTTAATGAAAGGCGGCTTTGATAATATAACGGCTGTTTTGGTGAAGAAATAATGTCTCAAATTTTAGGAAATAGATACGAAATTATTAAACTTATCGGTAAAGGCGGTATGGCTGATGTTTATTTGGCAATGGATACCATTCTTAATCGTGAAGTTGCAATCAAAATTTTAAAAGATAATTTATCATCTGATCCTGTTGCTTTACAAAGATTTTCAAGAGAAGCACTTGCGTCTACTGAACTATCTCATCCAAATATTGTGGATGTATATGATGTAGGTGATGATGGTGACAAACACTATATTGTCATGGAGTATGTTAATGGCTATACATTAAAACAATTAATCAAAAAACGCGGTGCTATTCCATATAAAGAAGCTGTTTGGATGATCAAACAATTATCTGGTGCTTTAATGGAAGCTCATCGTAAAAAGATGGTTCATAGAGATGTTAAATCACAAAACGTTTTAATTAAAAACGATGGAACTATTAAGTTAACCGATTTTGGTATTGCTTTAGCTCAAGGTGCTTTGCAGATTACTTCTAAAGATTCGATATTGGGATCTGTTCATTATCTTGCTCCTGAAATTACTAAGGGGCAAGTTGCTACGATGCAATCTGATATCTATTCATTAGGTATTGTATTTTTTGAGCTATTAACTGGTGATGTTCCATTTAAAGCTGATTCTGCGGTTCAAGTTGCTCTTCAACATTTAAAAGGGCATATTCCTAGTGTACGTAGATTTGATCCTAAGATTCCTCAATCTGTAGAAAACATTTTGATTAAAGCTACAGCCAAATCTTGTGAAAATAGATATAAGAATATCGCTTTAATGATTCAAGATTTGAACAATTGTTTAAAGCCTGAGTATGTTAACTGCCCTAAGCTAGAACTAAATAGGCAATTAGAAAAAGAAGTTTCTAATATTCATACGAATAACGAATATAAACTTCCTGATAAAAAGAAAATGAAAGCAACTAAAAAGAATGCTTTCTCGTTGATATTTATATTCTTGATTGCCATTATTTCTTTACTAGCAGTATTTGTTATTTTGATATTATCAGGTGTTATTGGTTCTAATGGCAATCGAATGGTTGAAGTTCCTGATGTTAAAGGATACACCATTATTGAAGCTAGTGATATTTTAGATCAATATAATATTTCTATTGATACATCAGATTTGACTTGGGAACTTACTGATGATTTAGCAGAAGGTGTAATTATTTCTACAAATCCAGCTCCTGAGACTAAAGTTGAAATCAATACAAAGATTTCTGCTACTGTTTCTTCTGGTAAATATTCTGTTTTAGATGATTATGCTGGTGATTCAATGGAAGAAGTAAAAAAACTACTTGAGGATTTAGGCTTCTTAGTAAAAGTTAATAAAGTTGAATCATCGATGAAAGCTGGTTTGGTCGTTTCTACTGATCCTGAAGCTGGCTATAAATATGATCCAAGTAATCCTGGTACATTGACCATTAATTATTCACCATTTAAAGAAATCACTTTGCCACTTGAATTAAAAGGTGCTGATGTTGATAAGGTTTGTGATTACTTTGATGATATGAACATTAAGTATAAATTGGTTAAGAAAGATTTATCATATTTTGCGGAAGTTGATGTAGATGATATCGATCCTAATTGTGTTGTTTATACAACGCCAAGTTTAGGAATTACTTACGAACAAACCGATTCATTTATGGTTGAAATCTATTATTATGAGGAGGACTAATTTATGATTATTGCTCCATCTGTTTTATCTTTTGATTACGACAAGTTTAATGAAGAGATTGAAGTGCTTAATAAAAAAGCGGAGTTTCTTCATTTCGATGTTATGGATGGCCATTTTGTTCCTAATTTATCTTTTGGCCCAGAAATATTAAAAGCTTTTAGAAGAAGTTCTAATTTGTTTATGGATGTTCATTTAATGGTGGATGATCCTGCATATTTTTCTGAAGTGTTTATCAAAGCAGGTGCTGATGGTATAACTTTCCATTATGAATCTTTAAACGATATCATTAAATGCGATCGTTTAATTGATGCTATTCACAAGAAATATATTAAAGTAGGTATTTCTGTAAAACCTGGCACTGATATTGAAGTTATTAAACCTTTATTAGATAGAGTAGACATTGTTCTTGTTATGTCTGTTGAGCCTGGTTTTGGTGGCCAAGATTTCATTCAAGATTCATATACTAAGATTATGTATTTGAATAAATACCGTAAAGAACATGATTTAAAGTATCTAATTGAAGTTGATGGGGGAGTAAATGATAAAAACGCTCATGAATTACTTCAATCTGGTGCTGATATATTAGTTGCTGGATCATTTGTCTTTAAAGGCGATATTAATAACAATTTAGATATATTAAGAAAGTGCAAATAAAAGATATCCTAGCGATATCTTTTTTTGAATAAAAAAAAAGAGAAATTAATATTTCTCTTATTTTTTATGCTGCCTTGTTTTTTAAAGTTCTAAGTGCGCGGGCAGAAACGCGAACCTTCTTAGGTTTTCCATCAACCATCATAGTAACGTTTTGAAGATTGACATTCCATTTACGGCGTGTAGCACGAAGTGAATGTGAACGATTATTTCCTGACAATTGTCTTTTACCACTTATTTCGCATACTCTTGACATACCGGATTGCCCCCTTTCGTAATTATGCTTAATTAATTTATCATAAATACTAATATATTGCAACTATGTTTTTGCATTTAAAGCATATTCTATATGAAAGGACACTCTTATTTTGATATATTATATAAATATTTACTCATATTAGGGTGATATGTAAGATTTTTACATTGAAAAATGATTATATGCTAAAATAATTGTGTATGAGCAATTCAGTAAAGAAGATTTACGTTTCTTTAGAAATGAGCGATAACGAAATTAAATTACTTGTTGGAGAGTATTTTAATACTCGTTTTAATATTATTAAGACTTTAAAATCTAAAACAATGGCTTTTAATGGTTTTAAGATTGCTGATAAAGAACTATTGGTTCAAGACCTTAAAAAGGTGATTAGTGAAGCTTCTTCAAAATTAGGTGCTAAAATTGAAAAAGTTATTTTGGTACTTCCTTCATATAACTTTAAACGTTTTGCTTTAAGAAGTACTGTTGTTCCTAGTACTGGTATCTTAAAGAAAGAAGATGTAGCTAGAGCTGTAGCTAATACTTTGCGTTCTAATGTTGATTATGATGTTATGATGGTTAATACCGTTATTAACAAATATACCATTAATGGTCTTGCTACTAGAAGACTACCAGAAAATGAAACTTGTTCTGAGGCTTTGATTGATTTAGATTTGTTGTGTTGTGATAAAGAAATGGCTTATGAGTATGTTGATGCTCTTGAGTCTGCTGGCATTAAAGTTTTAGATATTTGCTTAAATACTTATGCTGTTTGTAAAGAGGCTAGTTTGATTGAAGAATCATTAAAGAAAAATGTCATTTTATTAGATATTGGTATGCAAGAAACATTCTTAACGCTATTGTCTAAAGGAAAGCATTTGTCTACTGAAGTTATTTTTGAAGGTCTTAATCAAATGGTCGATAATGTTAAGAATTCATATAATATTCCTTATAGTGATGTTGTTAGAATGGTTAAATATGCAGTTAATTTTAATAAAGAATATCAAGACAATATTATCTATTCAAATAATCAAACATCTATCACTTTGAAAGATGTTAATGATGCTGTAAAAGATATCTTGGCTAATTTTGTAGATAAACTATTAACAATGTGTAAACCTATTATTGATCAAGGTGATACACAGATTGTAATAGCTGGTGAAGGTCAAGGCATGAAGGCTTTAGTCGATAGCATTAAGATGAATTCTGGCACTGAGGTTAAAGATTATTATCCTGATACCATTGGCATTAGAGATTCGTCGTTCACTGATTTATTTGGTTCTTTTGTTGTTTATAAAGAAAAAGAAATATTAAATAACACCTCGATAAGTTGCATCGATTTGTTCGAATATGATGATGTAATAGATCATAAGAAGATTGATGTAGAAGGTGAATCAATTACGACAAAAATTAAGAATTTATTTATTCAATATATTAATTAGGGGGAATGCAATATGACAATTAAACCTGAATATAATCAAGTAGCAAGAATTAAAGTGTTTGGCGTAGGTGGCGCAGGATGTAATGCCGTAAACCGTATGGTTAACGATGGTGTTAGAGGCGTTGATTTCTATGTATGTAATACTGATATTCAACAATTAAATTTATCAAAATGTTCTAACAAGATCGTTTTAGGTAAAGAACTTACTAAGGGTCTTGGTGCAGGAGGAAATCCTGAAGTTGGCCAAAAAGCTGCTTTAGAGTCTCAAGAAGATATTAAGAAAGCTTTAGCAGGTTCTGATATGGTTTTCATTACTTGTGGTATGGGTGGTGGAACTGGTACTGGAGCTGCTCCTATATTTGCGAAACTCGCTAGAGATATTGGTGCTTTAGTTGTTGGTATTGTTACAAAACCATTTGATTTTGAAGGTCGTAAGAGAATGGATCAAGCAAATGTTGGTATTGAACAAATTAAACAATATTGCGATTCTTTGATTATTGTTTCTAATAATCAATTATTAAATGTTATCGGTAAGATTCCAATGCAAGAAGCATTCAAAGAAGCTGATAATGTATTAAGACAAGGCGTTCAAACTATAACTGATTTGATTGCTGTTCCTGCATTCATCAACCTAGACTTCGCTGATATTAAGACTGTAATGTCTGGCAAGGGCACTGCTTTAATCGGTATTGGTATGGCTCAAGGCGAAAATAAAGCTAGAGATGCTGCTTCTAGAGCTATTAAATCTCCATTGCTTGAAGCTCAAATTAAAGGTGCTAAATCCGCAATCATCAATATTACTGGTGGTCCAAATATTTCTTTGCAAGATTCTTCTATTGCTGTTGAATTTATTAAAGAAGCTGCTGGTAATGATATTGATATTATTTATGGTGTTGCAATTAATGAATCTCTTGGTGAATCTATTATTGTTACAGTTATTGCTACTGGTTTTGATTTGCCAAATACTAAACATACAGCCAATTCAAACATCATGTTTGAAAGAACTGCACAACCTGTAATCGAGGATAATAAGATTGTAATTCCTGAAGAAAAGAAAGAAGTTGTAGAAATCTTATCCGAGGATGACGACGTTCCTGATTTCTTCAAAAATAGGTTATAGTAAATAAGCACTTAGTGCTTATTTTACTTTTGTGGGGGTTTATGAATAAACTTAATTCAATTGATTTGCATACACATTCTGTTTTATCAGGTCATGCATATAGTTCTTTAACAGAAAATATTGAATACGCAAATTCAATAGGAGTAAAAATTCTTGGGATGTCTGAGCATCAATATGATAGTGTAGGTGTTGGTGCTTCACATCATGTTGTTGGCAGCATTGTTAGAGTTCCTAAAGAATATAAAGGAACAAGATTATTAAGAGGTGTTGAGCTTAATATTCTTGATGGCCATTTTGATGTAGCTAAGTATGGTGAGAGATTTACTAAAAATATAGATTACGCAATTGCATCTATGCATTCGTATGTATATAGTAAGGACCATACTTCTAAGCAGAATACTGATAACTATATAATGGCTTGTAATACTGATTATGTTACGATTCTTGGACATATAGATTATTCACCATTCGCATGTGATTTTGAAGCAGTTATTAAAGAAGCGGCTAAGAATCATAAATTGATAGAATTGAATAATTCTTCAATTGTTCCAGGAGCGTTTAGAGTTGGCGCAAGAGATATAGATAAAAATATTATTCTTCCTTTATGTATAAAATATTCTTGTCCAATTATTGTAAATTCTGATGCTCATATTAAATATGAAATAGGAGATTTTGCTGCTTCAAAAGAATTGCTAGAAGAAATAAATTTCCCAGATGAGCTAGTTGTAAATTATTCTTATGATAAGTTAAGAGAGTATATTAATTTTTAGAGGTACAAATTTATGAAAAAAAATACGAAATTTAAGAAATCCATCGGTTTCTTTAGCGGTATCAGTTTAGTAGCTGGTATGGTTATCGGTTCTGGTGTTTACTATTTAGGTAGTTATGTTTTGCAAAGAACAGAATATAGCTTTGGTTTAGCTTTAGTTTGTTGGCTTATTGGTGGTTTAATTTCAACACTTGGTGGTTTGTGTTTTGCGGAGCTTGGAGCTTCTAGACCAGTTTCTGGTGGTATGACTGTATATTTAACTGAAGCATATTCTCCTGCATTAGGTTTTATTAATGGTTTCAGTTCTTTTATTCTAAATAATTCAGGTTCTATTGCTTCACTTGCGATGGCTGCTGTTATTGGTGTTAATTCAATATTTGGTTTATCTGATTTAGGAATTAAGATGGCTGCTATTTTTATCATCGTTTTCTTTACAATCGTCAATCTATTAGGTGTTAAATATGGTATTGTTGTTTCTAATATCACTATGGTATTAAGACTAATTCCTTTGTTCTTAATCATCTTCTTAGGTGTATTTATGGGCAAATATAATCCTGATTTATCAATTTCATTTGCAGGAACTAGCGTTGATGGAAAAGGTATAGTTGGAATTATATCTATGATTGCTTATGCAACATTTGCTTCGTTATGGGCATATGATGGTTGGACTAATTTAAATACTGTTGGTGAAGAAATAATTGAACCAGAAAAGAATATTCCTCGTTCAATTATTTTCTCAATGTTATTAATCACTGGTGTATATATTTTATTTAACTATGCAATTTATCGTTTAATTCCAGCTGATGAAATTATTTCTATGATTGAAGCTGGTCAATTATATGTCGGCAATGAAGTAGCGCAAAGATACTTGGGTGACTTTGGACATATTCTTGTTGTCTCTGGTATGACTATTGGCATTATCGGTATGACTGCTACAGACATATTGGTATTCCCAAGAACATATTATGCTATGGCTCAAGAAGGTTACTTCCCTAAGAAGTTCAAGAATGTTGATGAAAAAACAGGTGTTCCAGTTGAAGCAACAATTGCATCTAGTATTATTTCTATTATTTTGGTTGTCTTTAATGATTTGCAACAATTAACTGACTATCTAATAACACTTAGCTCTTTGCTGAATGTTTTATGTATTATTGCTGTAATTATTTATCGTAAAAAATATCCAAATTTAAATAGACCTTATAAAGTATGGGGTGGTATTCCTATGGTTATTATCACTTCCATATTGTTTATTATCTTAGTAATTAATCAGTTTATTGAAGACCCTAGATCTGCTTTATTTGGTTTATTAGTTCCTTTAATTGGTTATATTGTTTACTTATACTATAAGAAAAAGAATAACGGTAAGGAGTATAAAACTTTAGATGAGTAGTTTACTCATTAAAAATGGTCGAGTTGTAGATCCTAGTCAAAATTTAGACGTTATAACTAATGTTCTAATTGATGATGGTAAAATTATTGCATTAGACAACAATATTGATTCTGCTGATATTGTTATTGATGCATCTAATAAAATAGTATCTCCTGGATTTATTGATATTCATATGCATGAAGATCCTTTTGTTGATGGAAAGCCAACTTTTTCAATGGCGAAGTCAGCGTTATTGATGGGCGTTACTACTGATATTGGAGGCAATTGTGGTGATAACAATTATGATCCAATAGAATATTATAAATATCTAGATAAATATGGCTCTTATGTAAACTTGGGTTTATTTGTTGGCCATTCATCACTTAGAGAAAAATTCGATATTAATAAATATTGCCCTGCATCTGATGATGTTATAGACAAGATGGCTATTATGGCTAAAGAATATCTTGATCAAGGTCTTCTTGGCGTATCGTTTGGTGTTAAATATGTTCCTGGTTCTACAACTTCTGAATTAGTTAAGATTGCGTCTATATGTCATGATTCAAATAAACTAGTTACAAGTCACGTTAGACAAGATGAAGATGAAGTATTTGCGGCATGCGAAGAATTATGTGAAATTGCTAAACAAGCAAAAGTTCGTGTAGAGTTTTCACATATTGGTTCTATGGGTGGATATTCGCAAATGCCTCAATTGTTAAAACAAATTGATGATTATCGTAATCAAGGAATTGATATGAGCTGTGATTGTTATCCATATAATGCGTTTTGTACAAGCATTGGTTCAACAACGTACGATGGAAACTTTTTAGATCGATATCATAGCGATTATTCTCATGTATATCTATCTTCAGGAATATATAGAGGCAAGTATTGCGATGAAGAATTATTTAAACTAGTTAGAAATAATTATCCTGAAACTAAAGCGATAGGTTTCTTTATGAATGATGAAGATATTGATCTAGCATATGAAAAAGAATATATATGTGTAGGATCAGATGGTACAAGAGATGATGGACATGGACATCCACGCGCTTCCGGTTGTTTCCCTAAGTTTATAAAAGACTATATTAAAACTAATAAACTTTCTTTATTAGATGGCATAAACAAAATGTCTACTTTTGCCGCTAAACAGATAGGCTTAATAAATAAAGGCAATTTGAAGGTTGGATCTGATGCGGATATAACAATATTTGACTTAAATAATATCGAAGATTGTGCTACTTATGATGAAGACTTATTAGCTCCAAAAGGCATTGATTACGTAATTATTAATGGAGAAATTGCTTTGAAAGATGGCGAGATTATTAAAAATAATTTAGGAAAGGCAATAAGAATATGATTTTTACTGAAATTGAAAATAAGATCAAAAGTCTTAAAGGACATGTAGGATATTACTTTATTGATTGTTTAACTAACGAAACTCATGGCTTTAATGAAGATGATGAATTTTTGGCAGCTAGTGTTATTAAATTTCCAATCTATTTATCTATTTGCCGATTTGTATCACGTAATGAAGCTTCTTTTAATACAAAAATTGTTGTTAAGAGTGAAGATAAGCTTCCTAGTTGTGGTGGTTTAAACTGCTTTACTGGCGATGTTGAAATTGATATTGAATCATTATGTAATTTGATGATCAGATTATCCGATAACACTGCTACTAATGTTTTGATTAAACATTTTGGCATGGACAAATTGAATAATGAATTTGCTTCAATGGGATTAGTTAAAACAAAAATCTATCGTTTATTGTTTGATTCTGTTGCAGCAAGCAAAGGTTTAGAAAATAAGATTTGTTTAAAAGAGCTAGCTTCTTTATTAAAACAAATCTATGATAAGACATTTATTAATGAAGAATATTCAACATATATTAATAATTGTTTATCTGAACAACAAGTTAATCACAAAATTCCTGGCTATATAGTAGATGATATTAAAATAGCTCATAAAACTGGTGAAGATGATAACTTAACAAATGATATCGGTATTGTTTATGCAAAGCATCCATTTATTATATGTTTTGCAGGACATGATACATACGTGCCAGATTTTGAAATTTTTATGCGTGAGACAAGTCGCGATTTAGTTAATATTTTCAATAAATAAAGTAAAATATTATTGATGGATATCAACTCTTTTTTAACAAATCACAAAATTGAAATTACTGAATATACTTATTTAATTAAAAAAATAAAAGATTGTAATAATTATTTTCTTTTGTATTTAGACAACGATGAAAAAATAAGGATTTCTCTTGATACTTATATTAAATATTCTAATTTAAAGGGTATTGATGAAGAAACGTATTTATTGTTTAAGCAAGAAGATAAATATATAAGTGCTTATAATAGCTGTCTGCGTAAGCTTTCAATTAAAGATTTTAGTGAAAAACAATTATTAGATTTTTTATCTCTTAAATTTGATTTGGATTCTAAGTTAATCAATAAAATTATTAATAATCTAAAACAATATAACTTAATTGATGATAATAGATATTGTATAAATCGACTTAATTATTTAAATAATGCAAACTATTCATTTAAAACGATTAAGAACAAACTATTGAAAGATGGTATATCTGAAGAAATTATTAATGCCAATATGTCTTTAGATAAAGATGTTGAATTTGATAAGGCGTTGCAATTAGCTAATAAATATTCATCAATTATTAAAAATAAATCGTCTTATGCTAAAAAACAAAGCATTATTAATAAATTAATCGTAAATGGTTATAATTATGATATTGTAAATGATGTAATTAATCAGATTGATTTGAATATTAATAATGAATATGAATTATTAAAGAAGGAATATTCTAGAGTATATATTAAATATAGTAAAAAATATAAAGACTATGATTTGAATAAACACATTATGAGTTCCTTATTATCAAAAGGTTTCAAAATGGACGATATAAAAAGTATTATGGAGGTACAAGATGCAAGTTAAAGATTTTAAAGAAGGTGAACATGTTTCAATCAAACTGCTTATTTCTAGTTTAGTTAAAGGCGCAACTAATTCAGGAGCACCTTATTTAACATTAACTTTACAAGATTCAAGTAAAGCAATTGATGCAAAACTATGGGATGTAAAACCTGAGATTGAGAAAAATCTTGAAGTTGGTAAAGTATACAATTTTGATTTAGAAGTTATTAAGTACAAAAGTAACTTACAATGCAAAGTTATTTCGGTTCTGCCTGTATCACAAAACGATATAAATTACGATGATTATGTATTTAGATCATCAATTCCTACTTCAGTATTAAGAGACAGTATCCAAAAGGGTATTAATACTATTGATAATGAAAATTTAGCCAAAATTGTTACAGCTGCTTTAAATTACTATGATGATAAAGTTTATAGTTATCCTGCTGCTAGTAAAATACATCACAATTTCATTGGTGGTTTGGCAACCCATGTTTCAGGAATGCTAAAAATTGCGGATTGTCTTTGTACGATATACCCAAATATTGATCGCAATTATTTGACTGCTGGAATTATCGTTCATGACTTAGGAAAAATTGAAGAATTATCTTCTCCAGTAGTTACAGAGTATACAAATCAAGGCAAATTACTTGGTCATATTTCAATCATGGATGCTAGACTCTTAGAGATTGGAAAAGATCTTAAACTTGAAGATAGTGAAGAATTACTTGTGCTAAGACACATGATTCTTGCTCATCATGGTCAATACGAGTTTGGCTCTCCAGTTAGACCTGAAACTCTAGAAGCTGAACTATTATTCATGATTGATAATATTGATGCTAGAATAAATATTCTTGATAAAGCACTTAGTGAAATTAATGAAGGTGAATTTACACAAAAAATATTCGCCTTAGATAATCGTGTATTTTATAAACATAAATAGGAGGCAATGTTATGTTAAGCTATAAATTTGATTCCATTGATCAACTAATATTAAATTTCAATAGAATATTTAGAGATCATTGGTTAATTGGTCTTGCATTTACAGCTGTAATGATTATTGCAAATTGGCGTATTTTAGAAAAAGCAGGTGAAAGAGGTTGGAAACAATTTATTCCAATTTATAATCACTATATTGAGTATAAGTTATATTGGACGACTACTGCTTTCTGGTTTGCTTTCTTTTCGCCATTTATTTTGTTATCAATCCTTTTTATTGCAGCATTTATTAATGGATCTTTAACTAGTTTAATATTAGTTATCCTTGTTGTTGTCATTATTATTTATTTGGCTTTATTCTCAATTATTCTAGAATTCAAAAAAGCTAAATGTTTCGCTCAAGAGTTTTGGTTTGGCATTGGATTGATATTATTAAACCCAATCTTCAAATGCATCCTAGCTTTTGATGATAAATGCTATTATAAGAGATACTAGTATATTGCATTTATTTATAGTTTATAGTATGATATAAAGGCTTGTGGAAGGAGCGCAACTACTCCGCTATACCCACAACCAAAAGGAGGAAATTCTATGGCAAAAAAAGTTGCAAAAGTTTGTAAACTACAATTCAAAGCTGGCCAAGCTAAACCAGGTCCAGCACTTGCATCTGCAGGTATTAATATGCCTCAGTTCTGCACTCAATTCAATGATCAAACAAAGGACAGAGCAGGTGATGTTGTTCCAGTAATTATCACTGCTTACGAAGACAAATCATTTGATTTTGTTCTTAAGACTACTCCTGCTGCATTCTTATTAAAGAAGGCTGCTGGTATTGAAAAAGCATCAGGTACTCCTAATACAGTTAAAGCTGGTAAGGTTACTAAAGCTCAAATTAAGGAAATCGCTGAATACAAGCTTCCTGATTTAAACGCTAATGATGTTGATGCCGCTATGAAGATTATTGAAGGCACTGCTAAAAATATGGGAATCGAGGTAGTTGACTAATGAAACGTTCAAAAGCTTATAACAATGCAAAAGCATTAATCGAAAAAGGTAAAAAATATTCTGTAGCTGAAGCTTGTGAATTAGCTAAAAAGACTACAACTGTTAAGTATGATGCTACATTAAGATGCTCATTCAAATTAAACGTTGACCCACGTCAAGCTGATCAACAAATTCGTGGAGCATTAGTTCTTCCAAATGGAACTGGTAGATCTCAAAAAGTATTAGTAGTTACTCAAGGTCCTAAGACTGAAGAAGCTAAGAATGCTGGTGCTGATTATGTTGGCGATAAAGAAATTCTAGCTAAGATTAAAGAAGGTTGGTTCGATTTCGATATTATCGTTGCTACACCTGATATGATGGGTGAACTTGGTAAATTAGGTAAGATTTTAGGTCCTAAAGGCTTAATGCCAAACCCTAAAACTGGTACAGTTACTCCTAATATTGCTCAAGCAGTTAACGAAATTAAGAAAGGTAAAGTTCAATACCGTGTAGATAAGGAAGGAAATATTAACTGTCTATTTGGTAAGGCTTCATTCGATACTGACAAATTAGTTGAAAACTATAACACAATTTATAATCAACTATTAAAAGTTAGACCTGCTGCTGTAAAAGGCGTTTACGTTCAATCTGCTACAATTTCTAGCAATATGGGTCCAGCAATTAAAGTTGAAACTCTATAATTTCTAAACAAACTCTTTGATTATTCAAAGAGTTTTTTATGTTATAATGTTTAGGTACGCTGATAGAAGAGTAGTAATTATCGATGTTATTTTAGAGAAGAATCGGTCGGTGCAAGATTCTAATAACTAGATAACGAATTCACTTCTTAGTTGGACCAATCATCCACGTTTAATTCGCGTTAAGAATTTAAGTAATAAACTAAGGTGGTACCTCGCTATAGCGACCTTGTGACCACCTTTTTATTTTGAAAGGGGAAATTATATGCAAGATTTAGAACAACTTAAACTCGATGCTTTAAAAGCCATTGATGAGTGTTTAGACACTAAGTTATTAGAAGATTTAAGAATCGAGTATTTATCTAAAAAAGGTAAAGTACAAGGACTTATGTCTTTAATGAGAGACTTGTCACCTGAAGAGAAACCTACTTTTGGCGCTAAAGTTAATACTCTTAAATCAGCAATTACTGAGGCTTTAGAAGCAAAAAAAGAAGAATTAGAAAATAAAGCTTTAGATTTAAAACTAGCTAGCGAAAAGATTGACATTTCATTAGATGCTTACAATCCAAAATTAGGTACAATGCATCCTTTATCTTTAGTTAAACAAGAATTAGAGAATGTATTCATTGGCATGGGTTATAACGTTGCGGAAGGGCCAGAAGTTGAACTAGATTTATATAATTTTACTCGTGCAAATACTCCAGAAGGACATCCTGCTAGAGATATGCAAGATACTTTCTATATTGATCCTACTCATTTATTAAGATCACAAACTACAGCTATTCAAATGCGTGTACTAGAAAAAGAAGCTAATAACTTGCCTATTAAAGTAATATGCCCTGGTAAAGTATATAGAAGAGATGATGATGATGCTACGCACTCACATCAATTTATGCAATGTGAAGGATTGGTTATTGGTGAAAATATAACTGTTGCCGACTTAAAAGGTACTCTTGAATTAATGATTCATGAACTATTCTCTAAGGATGCAAAAATTAGATTTAGACCTTCATATTTCCCATTTACTGAACCATCATTTGAAGTAGATATGACTTGTCATATTTGTGGTGGTAAAGGCTGTCCAACATGTAAAGGAACTGGTTGGATTGAAATCTTAGGTTCTGGTATGGTTCATCCTAATGTATTAGAAATGGCTGGTATTGATTCTAAAAAATATACAGGTTTCGCATTTGGTGCAGGTATAGAAAGAATTGCAATGTTAAAATATGGCGTTTCTGATATAAGGGATTTATTCACAAATGATGTTAGATTCTTAAAAGGATTTAAGAGATAGGGGGATTAATATGAAATTAAGTTTAAATTGGTTATCTGATTTTATAGATATAAGTGATTTAACTTTAGATCAAATTGTTGACCAAATGGTTAAATGTGGATTCGAGGTTGAATCTATCGATAAACTTTCTGATGCTACAAATCTAGTTGTTGGAAAAGTTTTAGAGTGTGTTCCTCATCCCGATTCTGATCATCTTCACTTAACTAAGACTGATATTGGAACTGAAGTTCTTGATATTGTTTGTGGCGCTCCTAATTGCCGAGCAGGTTTAAAGGTTATCGTTGCTAAAGTTGGCGCAAAACTTCCTGGTGGCGAAATAAAAGCTGGTGTAATTAGAGGACAAGCTTCTAATGGTATGTTATGTTCTTTAAAGGAATTAGGTATAAAAGAAGACTTGCTTCCTGAAAATTCTCCAAGCATTAACGGTATTGAAGAACTTGATGACAGTTTTGAAGTTGGTGATACTGAAATTTTGAAGAAGCTTGGATATGATGATGTTATCCTTGACGTTTCTATTTATGCAAATAGACCTGATTGTTTATCAATGTTTGCAATGGCTTATGAAATGGGAGCTATTTTAAATAAGAAAGTAACATTGCCTGAATATAAGAATAAGTCAAATATTGGTACTAAATCTGATTTTAAATTAACTTCTAATTCTAGTAATTGTACTCATTTTCTAGCTAAAGTAGTTAACAATGTAACTATTAAAGAATCGCCAGAATGGTTAAAGGCACATTTGAAAGCCAATGGTGTTAAGGCTATTAATAATCTAGTTGATATTTCTAACTATGTAATGTTAGAAACAGGTCAGCCTTTGCATTTCTATGATTTAAGAACTAATCCTAACAAGAATATTACTGTTGTCGATGATTATGAAGGTTCTTATACAGCGTTAGATGGTATTGAATATACTATTGAAAAAGGTGATTTAATGATCACTTCTGATAATAAACCTATTGGTATTGCTGGAATTATGGGTGGAGATAACACAAAGATTTTAGATGATACTAAAGGTTTAATTATTGAAGCAGCTTTATTTGATCATGCACAAATTAGAAGAACTTCAAATCGTTTAGGT
>JAGHUL010000070.1 GCA_018064825.1 Candidatus Colivicinus equi | reverse complement strand
AGTTTTATCTTTACTTTGCCATTGTTACAAGCAGTAGCTTTATCTGACTTGTATGGTTGTATGAAGACATAAGCATCATACTCACCTTCTGACAAAGGTTTGTTTAATGTTATAGATTGAAGATGATTACCTGGAGATACTAGATTAGATTGATATAGTAATTCATCATTATCTTCTAGATATAATCCAAAAGACATATAGTAACAATCTTCTATAGCTGTTTCTTTACTATGCTCATGTAGACATTCTTCATTAGTACATTTATAGTTATCATCTAATTGGTAATCACAATCAGGACACTTATACCAAAGATTAGATTCAGGATTGAATAAGTCTATACCCATGTTGATATCTACAGTATCCTTAGGAATAGTAAATGAACCCCATCCTGGCATAACAATATTCTGAGAATGATCTATATATTCTTGCTCCTTATATGCTCCTTGAGATTCATCCATAGGTAGCTCCTCTTTAGGAACATCTTCTTTCTTAGAACAACACCTTAAAAGTAAAAGAATAATAATGATAGTAATAATAACTAATACTATAGTTATTAATAATCTCTTATTATCTTTCTTCTTATCTTCTTGTAATTGTTTTAGTTTATCTTCTACTTTGTTGGACATAAAAAAGGCACCGGTTTGGTTAATATTCCTTTTCATTTTAGCGGATTTTCCGCTAGAGCGCAACATTTCTATATTATATGTTTTATATTAGTTAAAAGTATCTTCGTTCATTATTTACATACATAGATACTTTATCGATATGATTTATAAAAGAATTAGGGACTTAAGAGAAGATAAAGATTTTACCCAAAGAGAAATGGGTATTATTCTTTCGTGCTCTCAAAGAGTTTATAGTAATTATGAACGAGGCGATTTAGATATCCCTACTGAAATACTAATAAAGTTAGCCGACTTCCATGATGTTTCGGTTGATTATATTCTTGAACGTACAGATAATAGACTAACCAATAAATAAGGAGATTAACTATTAGTTAGTCAAGTGTTTTTTGAAAAAAGATTATCTCACTATCAAAAGAATCAATATTTCATGATTCTTTAAAAAGATAGATGATATTGATTAAGATGGCTACCTCATCTTAGTCATATCAAAATCAGTATTGTGTTTCTCTAACGAGAAGATAATACGTACAAGTTTCTTAGCCACATGGCTAAGTGCTACTCTATGAGCCTTGCCTTCATTTCTTTTCTTAAGGTAACACTCATAAAGAGAAGGATTATGAATTAGAGAAGTTTCAGCTACATTCATAAGATATTCTCTTAAATACGAAGACCCATGTTTAACCATCTTACCAGTTACATCGCTTTCTCCAGATTGATATCTAGAAACATCAAGTCCTGAAAAAGCTACTAACTGGTCTGCAGTATTAAATCTAGAGAGTTCTCCAATCTCTGAATAAATACCTGCAGCACTAATTATTCCAATACCAGGAATAGTATGAATATGGCTATTCATTGTCTTATATTCTTCTATGATTAATGATTCAATTTCATTAATTTTAGAATCTAGTTCTTTGAATAAATCAAGATACATATTCAACTCAAAGGCAAGTATTGAATCTTCACTTCCTACAGTATTCTTAGCTAACTGCTTTAGTTCAATAAACTTAGCATAAGAAATAGTTTTATGAAGTTTACTAGCCATCTTTGAATAAGATTCTTTAGTTAATCTAGCCATTTTACTAGGAACACCATAATTCTCTAGTAGATATAAGGCAGTAGATGATTTTAAAGACTTATTAAAGAAAGGTTTAAATTCAGGGAAAATAAGATCTAATACATTAGTTAATTTAACTAACTGTAAACTTCTTTCTTTTACTAAAGAGTCTCTAGAACGACATAAAGACTTTAGGTTTCTTAAATGGTAAGATTTAAGTGGATAGACCTTATAGTCTACAGTCATTAGATACAAAGCAATAAGCTTAGCATCTATCTTATCTGTCTTAGTTCTTCGAAGGGTGGTAGCTTTAGAGAACCTAGAGATAAGAAGTGGGTTGATTTCCATGAAAGAATAACCATTCTTTTCTAGGAATATCTTGAGATTAGAACCATAATGTCCTGTAGCTTCAAGTCCTATCCTTTTTTCTTGATTAGGATCTAAAGCATTAAGGACATTAAGGAGCGTGTTAAAGCCGATTAAATCGTTATTGAATGAAAATGAATCTTGAATAACTTCACCATTTTCATCCATTACAAAGCAATCGTGCTTATACTTGGCTAAATCTAAGCCAACATAATAGGTCATTCATGACACCTCCTATAAATTATGTGTACTATGGTAGGACCACTTAGTCTATTTCGTGTATTCTCGTGCATAATGAAACGTTTTACGTTAATTAACTTAATCAACACTACAAAAAGAAAAAGACTGTGGTAGGAATCTCCTTAAATCAGTACAAAGGCAATTGTCTGAAACCAAATAGAAACAAATCCACAGTACACAATACAAGCATATCAGTTTGGCCAACTGTATGCCTATAAGTTAACAGGCCAAGAAAGGAAATATTATCTAACCTGACCTAATTAGATAATACGAGATCAATTGATCTCCTATTATTTACCTTGTTTTTAGTTTTTTAATACCCTTCATTAAGCCAATCATTATTACTCCCGCGACTATTGCTTCAATGATTGAATTAATGCTTATCGCACCAACTAGATATTTAAAGAAATTAAAGACACCGAGTTCTATCTGCAAGGTCTTTTGACCCCAAATATATAAAGCAATATATACAAGTATGGTATGAATGATACTACAAGTAAAACCAATTAACCCATATGTAACAGCATCGTCTTTCTTCACAAATTTCTTACAGATAAGACCCGTAATAATACCAAACAAGAATCTTGGTAAAACAGATACTAATGGATTCACAAACAACAAGTCAACTGGAGTTGCGCCTCTAGTACTTGCGACAAAAAAACTAGTAAGTCCAAAAACTAGACCTGTCACTGCTGAGCCATTAATGCCCAATATCATACCGGCAATAATTACAGGAATATGCAATATCGTTAACGATATGATGCCAATCTGAATGATTCCAATATTTGGGATGATTCCTAGCAATATTGTTATTGCTAATAACATCGCTAGTTTTGTCAGCTCTTTTGTTTTCATAATGTAATTATAGTATTTTAAAGGCGTTATTTCTAACGCCTTAACTATTACTTAAATTGTATATTGCCACTCTTCAAGGCTTTATCCATTACCTTGCATACTTTAAGTGTTTCCTCATTCCAGTATTGAGCAGTCTTTAAATCTTTCTTTGTGAAAATCTTCTTGAATTCAACATATTCAGAATAGTGAGTTACATCGATGCACTTATTCAAACTGAATTCCTTAGTTGTACCGTCATTCTTAACAAGTCTGAATGTCTTAATAACACTTGATGCATCATCTGATTTAATGTAACCTGCATCACCTTGGATACAAGTATTAAGTGGAGCCTTACAGTCTTTACAAGCAATACATGTAGCCTTGAAAGTACCATAATCTAGAATTAATGTACCAGAAGTATCAATCTTCTTACGCATATTAGGATAATAAGTAACCTTCTTAGGTTCACCAAATAATCCTACAACGAAATGGATATTATAAACACCTAAGTCCATTAATGCACCACCCGCAAGTTTTGTACTGAAAGCAGGAAGTGTAATGCCTTTTTTAAATTTATCATAACGTGAAGAATATTGTGAGAAGTTAATATCAACCATCTTCATTTCACCTACTTCTGGAAGAAGCTCTTGCATCTTCTTATAGTTAGGCATATGTCTTAGAGTAATAGCTTCAAAAATAATTAAGTTTTTCTTCTTAGCTAAATCAATTACTTCTTTAGCTTGTTTGTATGAAGCCATAAATGGTTTTTCAACGATGACGTTCTTACCACACTCTAATGCTCTTTTAGCTACTTCATAATGTAAACCATTAGGTACAGCACAATAGATTACATCAATCTTTGGATCATTATAAACATCTTCATTATTCAAAGAATAATAACCAATGCCATATTTCTCCTTTAAAGCTTTAAGTTGTTCTTCAACAGGTGAAGCAATACCAACATACTTAAAACCCTTTACAAGCTTTGTAGCTTCGATAAATGATGGAACGATAAACCCAGAACCAATAATACCTACATTAATCATGTTTGTCTCCTCTTAATATTTAATATTAGCGCTCTCTAGAGCTTTTTCTAATATCTTAACTACCA
This sequence comes from Candidatus Colivicinus equi, assembly GCA_018064825.1. Lineage (GTDB taxonomy): Bacteria > Bacillota_I > Bacilli_A > Erysipelotrichales > Erysipelotrichaceae > Colivicinus > Colivicinus equi. The sequence continues at coordinate 2,390 of JAGHUL010000070.1, read as the reverse complement.
TTAGTGTCTCATTATTGTAAGACTTAATCAATTCTTCATCTCTATTTTTTTGTAATTTTGCGAAAGCTTTAAACTCTGATTCAAAACCCACAAACTCACCATCAATACCATCATACTTATATTCTTTACCATTATTTAATTTAACAGTATATCCTGCACATCTACTTGAAGAAGAATTAGTAATTATGTAACCTTCATCACCTTCAACCATAGCATAGTTGTTTGCGCCACAATCTTTACAAGCAATTAATCTAGCCTTAAAGTTTCCATAATCTAGTATTAATACACCTGATGTATCAACACCCTTATTCATATTAGGATAATAATTAATCTTCTTAGGCATACCAAACATCATAGCCGTAAAGTGAATATTGTAAACATTTAAATCAAGTAATGCGCCACCCGCAAGTTTCTTATTAAATACTGGTAAGATCTTACCACTCTTAAATGAATTATAACGACGTGAATATTGAGAGAAGTTACAGTTAATCATCTTGATATCACCTAGCTTATCTATTTCCTTTTTCATCTTAAGATAAACAGGATTATATCTAGTAGTTATAGCCTCAATACACATCAAGTTATGTTTGTTCGCATAATTGATTAATTTTCTAGCATCCTTACTATTAACAGTATATGGTTTCTCTAATAAAACATCCTTGCCAGCTTTTAATGCCTTCATAGCATATTCGTAATGTAGGCCATTAGGCAAAGCAACATAGATTACATCAATAACAGGATCACAAAGAAGCATATCTAAATCAGTAGTCACATAAGAAAAATCATCTTTAAACTTATCAAGCTTTTCTCTGTGTCTTCCCCAAATACCACGTAAGTTATATTCTTTAAATCTCTTACTGCATTCGACAAATTCACCAACAATAAACCCTGAACCAATTACACCAATATTCATATAGCCTCTCCTCTAACAAAGTCTTATTAATTCTTCCTTCATTGAATTTTCAAATGTTTTCTCTAATTTTGCGCTAGTAAAAATTAAATCAACTTTCTTATTTAAACTCAATTCTAATTCTTCGATTAAAGAAGCAACATCTATCGCACCCTTAACATCTCCTCTATCGCAATATATATCAACATCGCTGTCTTTGTTTGCTTCTTTTCTTGCATAAGAGCCAAATAAATACATATCCTTAATATTTCTTTTAGCTAATATAGGCTTAATTAAATTATTAATTTCTTCAATTGTATATATTTTATTGTTCATACTATCTATCATTAACTTGAAAGATCATACACTTCAAATATTCTGAAACATTATTACCCAGTATTATAGGATGATCTCTACCTTGAGTTCTTTGTTCGACTAAACGCAAACGTTTATGTGCACTTCTACCTGCCTCATTAATAATCTTTAAGAATAAATCTTTAGGCATATATTCGCTGCATGAACAGCTTACTAAGAAACCACCTGGTTTTAATATCTTCATCGCACGATAATTGATTTCACGATATCCTTTAGAAGCGTTCTTGACGCTATTCTTTGATTTAGTGAATGCTGGTGGATCTAGTATTACAACATCAAATTGTTCATTGCGTTCCTCACAATTATTTAAATAATCAAAAATATCCGCAACCACAAAACTGGTATTATTAAAGCCATTTAGTTTACTATTTTCAATTGCTTGATTAATAGCTAAATCTGAGGCATCAATACCGATAACTTCTTTCGCAACCTTGGCAGCAGATAAAGCAAAACCACCAGTATGTGTACAACAATCTAATACTCTTTTATTCTTACAAATATCTCTTATAGCTAAATGATTGTATTTTTGATCTAGGAAGTAACCTGTCTTTTGGCCATCCGCAACATTTACTTTTAGCTTCACACCATTTTCTATTACTTCGATATTTGTATCAAATTCTTCGCTCAAGAATCCCTTAATTCTTTTTAAACCTTCTAGTTCTCTGACCTTAGCATCACTTCTTTCATATACGCCCTTGATACTAATACCATCTTCCGAAAGGATTTCAAGCATACATTCAACTAGTAAGTTCTTTCTAACATCCATTCCTAAAGTGTCAATTTCAAAAACTAATATATCTTCAAATTTATCAATTATTAAACCTGGAAGTCTATCTGAATCTGAAAATACAACACGACAACTAGATGTATCAACAACATCCTTACGATATAACCAAGCGTCTAATAATCTTTGCTTAAAGAATTGTTTGTCTATTATTTCATCTTTGTTTCTAGATAAAATCCTGATCATGATTTTAGAATTATTGTTAATGTAACCATAACCTAAAAAATCATCTTTATAAGAAACAACTTCAACAATATCGCCATTATTATATTTATCAGAGATGTTATCTATTTCATTATCAAAAACCCATAGACCACCGCTAGATATTGTACGTCCTTCATT
>JAGHUL010000058.1 GCA_018064825.1 Candidatus Colivicinus equi | reverse complement strand
ATGATGAAGAATTTAGATCATTAAAACAATTACAAAAACAACAAAACAAAATTATGGATCTCAGTCGTTTGAAAGGAAGTGATAATTAACCATTAATTAACACATCATGAATTATTTAGACAAAATAAAAAGATGATTACCAGTCAGCTAGTTATTTAGATTTGCATTGAAGCAATCCGTGCAAACTTTTCCAACAAAGTTATTATAGCACGGATTAGAAGAGCTGCAACATTTTCTTCATGGCTTTTCATCGCAAACGTATAAATAATTCTTCATATTTAGCGTAGCGGTGAAATAGCTATAGCGGGTAGTTCCCGCAATGACAGAACGCTCAAAATCAACTCGGCATAAGTTCTATTGTGTCTCTTATAACTTATGTCGTATCAAGCCTGGGAAGCCTTGAAAACGTCAGGAAAAACAACGGTAGGGGGAATGGGTGCTGGTATAGTCTTTGGATATATACAAGGGGCATCACGTAAAGGATGAGGTACTGATTTATTCAGACAGCATGATCCTTCTTGTGAGTTATGAACATAAGTTGTGATGGGATGAGACACAAACGATTAGATGACATAGACGGAAACCTCAGTCATTGCGACGGAAGTAAAAATCGTATCTAGTTAAGTAATTAACTCTATCAAATTGTTTTGATGGGGTTATTATGCCCAGAAGGCAAAATAAGAATACAAATATCAGAGCATACCGTTTCCTATATCTTGCTCTGGAAGTGATTTTGGAAAGGATGAATTATGAGTAAAAAAATAATAATCGCATCACACAAAGGTGGTGTAAACAAAAGTACAATTGCTGCAAATCTTGGTCTTGGATTTGCTAATGACAAGAAAAAAGTATTGATGATAGATACTGATTCACAAGCTAATTTATCGAAGAAATATTTAAAAGATAATTATAGAAAAGTTGATGGTATTTATGAGTTGCTGAAAGGTGAAGATGTTAATAATTGCATTCATCACACAGGTTATGAAAACCTGGATATTATTCCAGCTAAACAACAATTATCTGTTGCAAAAAAAGAAATGTTATTAAGTATGCATGGGATTCAACAACAAAAATTAATGAGGTCATTGATTCCTGTAATTGATAAATATGATCTATTGATATTTGATACAGCTCCAGGATTAGATATTATGACATTTAATGTTTTTCAGTTTCTTGATGGAACAGGTCTGTTAATTATCCCAGTGGTTCCAGATTCAAACAAGATAGAAGATTCTGATTCAATTGAAGGAATGAATTTGTTGTTAGAAGAAATAAGCGAATCAATAAAAGCTGGAGAAAACATTAAACCAAGATTTAAAGTCCTACTAACTGAAGTTGATAATGATGAAGTTAGTAATGAATTTAAGTTAATAACAAAAAGTCATTTTAAAGAAAAAGCATTTATTACAGAGATTCCTTTTTCAGCAAAACACGCTAGAAGAAGAGACAACTTTGTAATCGAAAAGAACAGAACAAAAATATCTAGATGTTACAAACAACTTATTGATGAAATTAAGGAGGAACTATAAATGGATAACAATTTAGTGGGTGGATTATATAACATTGACATGCTTGAAGAATTAGAAAAAGGAAAAGCTGAAGATGTTGAAATAAAACTAATTGAAGAAAACAAATTAAATGATATTTACGACAAAAGAGATTTAACAGATTTAAAAGAAACAATTGTTAAAGATGGATTGCTTCAACCCTTAGTGGCTTATAAAAAGAACGATAAATATATTCTTATCTCTGGCCACCACCGTCTTAGAGCAATAAAAGAATTATTATCAGAAGGAAAAGATGTATTGTTTTTTGGAAAGAAAATTAGGGACACTGTCCCAGTTTTGATTCACAAAGGCTTCAAGGATACAAACGAAGAACTGTTGGTTATTCTTCATTCAAATATTGGTAGAAAATTATCTGATGATGAAACAGATCGCATTTCAAGTGAAATCATAAGAATTGATTCTGAAATGTATCCAACAAAACAATCTAGGCCAAAAGGAGAAACAAAAAGAAAAAGCATTGAAAAGATTTCTCCTATTTCAGCAAAAACCATTGAAAGACATACTAACAAAACAACCGATGAAAAGGATGTTAAATACAAGAACATTATTTCTAAACTAAATAGATTTAAAAATTATATATCATCTATTGATTTGCTTGATTTAGGAAACATGGAAAAACAAAATATAAAAATAAAAATAGAAGAAATTAATGAGATTTTATATCAAATTCATTGAGTCAAATTGTTGACTTCTAAACACAATCATAACAAGGGTGGTGAAAGTCAATTTAAAAATGTAGAAACAGCCCATAAATAAAGGAATATATAAAAAAGAAGGGCCAGGCGTAAGGAAAATAGTACTTTTGGGAGGAACCTAGTAGCTTGGCTACTAGGAGGGGCCCAACACAAGAAAACTTTTCTAATGAAAGGAGTATTACTTGCATAAAGACTCATTATCTATAAAAGCAATGAATTTGCTATTAGAAGCAGGATTGCTTTATAAAAGCGATTTATCGTTATATATAACAGCACTATCTTCTAAAGCTAATGCATCTTCATTAATAAAAAGGCTTACTAGCAAAGGATATATAGAAGCACGATCTATTGTTAGCAATGTTAAATCTAATTTTAGTGAAGATGCGATTCAATTAACAAAGAAAGGTAGAAGAGAACTGTCTAATTATGTTGAGGTTAAAAACAACTATAGCTTGAGAAAATTTCACACATTAGATGTTGAAATACTTAATAAACGACTTCAAGAAAACACAATAAAAGTAATGTTTGCAACTTGTGGAATACCTGTATTTGAAAATGAAAAAATTCCATTAGTTGAAGTTAGAGCAACGTTACTAGGTTTAAATACAAAAAAGTTAAATTATGATGATGTTAAAAAGTATATGAAGAAAGGAGCATACTATACAAGAGAAGAATGGTATAAATTTATTGATGAAACTCATGGCGAATCGTCTAATGTGTTTATTGGCTCAAGATACAAAGGAATATATATATCAAATACAAATTGTTACGTTATATATATGCCAGATAGAGGAGACAACAAAATTATTAAAGTAAATTCTGACAGAGAAAGAAATTTATTTAATATGATTCAACATATAAATAATTTTACACATGTCTATAGAGATGTTTCTGCACTTACGAAATATAAGCAATCAAAACACGACCCAACAAAGCTAATACCTTGCGAAACAAAGAAAAATAAACCTTATGCCTTGATAGTATCTGACGGCAACGCAGAAGTGTATTCAATGGCTACAGGTAATCCGTCAGGATTAGTAAAAAATATAGATTTTTCTGTTATATCAGATAAGAAAAGGAGGGCAGCTGAAAGAAGGGCTGAAGAAGAATCTGAAAGACAAACAAAAGAGTTGTTCGATAGAGTAAAAAGACAAGTAAAAGCAAAATATGAGCATGAATTTTTAGATGCATATAATCCTTTGTATGACCATATGTTTGTTGTCTCTAGAAACTATAGTGGAATTAGATCTCTATATTATTTATGTAATAACACTTTTGAAAGTTGGGCAAAAGAATCAGAAGAATTACTTAAAACAAATCCAAAATATTTCTTAAAATCAAGCGATCCATATTATCCATATAATGAACTTGTTGATGGCTGGAAGATTCCTGCAATCTATTTACCTGTATATGATGTTAAAACGTTAAGAAAAATATACGAGAAAGAATACACACCAACAATAGTGACGTACGAAGATATGATAGAAACAATAGCTCGTGCCACCAGGAAACATCACAGATTCTATGATGCTGATTTCTATATGAATAACGAAAGAAAAGTTGCTAGTTTATTTGATGAAGATTCAATATACATATATTCGTTAAATGGTTATCCAAAAGGGATTTGGATGTTGAAAGAAAAGATCAAAGATAAAAATCAAATAGAAGAAGATCCAAACATATATTCAAAACTACCGAAAATATTTGGATATGATGATAATGTATCTTTTTATAACAGTATAGCTAGAGGAAGGATTGATGTAGATAAAGTGGTTGCTAAAATTGCTACAAAGACATCAATGAAAGTTATTAAAAGACACAAAGTCAAAAGAGTCACCATTGCATTTGAAAAGAAAGTATATGAGCAATTAAAGAAGGTTTCAAAATATAACAACATATCAATGCAAGAATATTTAAAAAGACTCACATACGATTCAATAACAAGTGATTATAAAGTTTATAACGATACCTTGCAAGATTTGAAACGAAAATGGAAGGAAGAATAAAAAATGAAACAAAAAATTAAAACGTATAACGAAGATGATATTAAAAATATATTTACAATTATTACTGATGAAGAATATAGAGATGCAGTAATTAATCATGAATTTCCTGATTATATGTACGGATATGTTCTTCCTGAATATAGAGTTCTAAATATAGTAAATATAAGTAATTATGAATTTAAAAGATTTAATCGGAGAAACAACAGAGTATGATAAAAAGGAAATGTTAGAAATTAAAGAGCCAAAAAGCTGGCTTAAAAGTGTCAGCACTGCTGACACAATTAAGAAGAGAGGTTTTTAATGAACGAACTTGACAATACATTCGCTGAAATAGTGCATATCATAGAAGAATCCGGGGAAGATTTAATTGTGTTAGCGATTCTTTGAACACTACAATACAACAAGTAATCAATCCTAGAAAAAATGAATACGATTCGTATTGCATAATTAACAATAACGAATATAGAGTTGGCGATAGAGTGCTCCAATGGAAAAACAACAGCCAAATATCTAATGGTGATGTTGGTGTCATTAATGAGATTAATGAAGATAATGGTGAAGTTAATGTTGTGATTGATTGGGATAATGGAAAACAAACCATTGAGAATAGAGAAACTATGGCCGATATTTCTCTGGCTTATGCAATCTCTATTCACAAATCTCAAGGATCAGAGTATGCTTCAGTAATAATTCCTATACTGTCATGTCAAAAGTGTCAGCTATTTAAGAGAAACCTTTTATATACTGGCACTACAAGAGCGAAGAAAAAAAAGTAATAATTGTCGGAGATAAAGACGCGATCGTATCTTGTATTAAAAACAATGATGCAAGCAAGAGAAACACATTATTCTCTAAACGTCTTACTCAGGCAGCATAAGGTCATCTATTGATTGATGACCTTTTTAATTTCAGCTAAAGTTTCAAAGATTTTTAACAACTTAAAGACATAAAAATGATATATGTGTTACGAAACATAAATTACATTGATTTCGTAACACATTATTTACAAAAATGGTATAATATTCCCATAAGGATGTGATAACAGTGTACGTAAAACGAGAACAATATCTAAGTAGGATTCGCCGATACTACGATTCTAACCTAATTAAGGTTCTTACTGGTATTAGAAGATGTGGAAAGAGTGTAATACTTGGACAAATAAAAGAAGAGATTATTAATAATGGTCTAGCCGATGAAGATCATGTTATTTCAATGAACTTTGAAGATTTACAGTTTGAAAAATACACAACTGCCGAGAAACTAAATAAAGCAATATTAAAAAGCATCATAGATACAAATAAATATTTCATCTTTTTAGACGAAATACAGCACGTACGTAATTTCGAAAAGGTTCTTGCTTCATTAAAAGCTACACAGAATGTATCGATTTTTGTTACGGGAAGTAATTCAAAGCTTTTGTCTGGCCGTTTAGCAAGTCTTCTTGTTGGCCGTTGTAAAGAATTCAGAATCATGCCTTTTACTTATAGTGAGTATATTAAGTATTATGAAGATAATAAATTAAATATTCCTCAAAAGGCACTACAAGACTATATTCGTTTTGGTGGAATGCCACAGAGATTAGATTATTCATCAGAAGAAGATATCAAAGAATACCTAGACTCTATATACTATGGAATTGTTGAAAAAGATATCTGTGGGCCAAAATCAAAAATCAACAAAAGCACATTTATAACTATTTCTAGGTACATCATTTCAAATGCCTCAAAAGACTTTTCTACTGATGGAATAGTAGAGTATTATAATAAACAAAATTCTGATTCTATCTATCGTGAAACAGTTCATCGCTATCTTGAGAAGATGGAACAAGCGTGTCTTATTTCTAGAGTGAAAAGGTATGATATAGCATCAAAGAGAACACTACGTGCTGCCGAAAAACAGTTTGTTGTTGATACAGGACTAATTTTAGCCTGTTCTGATTCCAACAGAATATATCCAGCCCATTCTTTAGAGAATGTTATTTATAATGAGTTAATATTTAGAGGTTACGATGTAAAAATTGGTAAGACATATAAGGGTGAGATTGATTTTGTTGTTATGAAAGACGGAAAGAAGTGTTTCATTCAAGTTGCTTATTTATTGTCTGATGAAAACGTCATTAATAGAGAATTTAGTGCATTTGATTCAGTTAGAGATTCTTCACCCAAGTTTGTTTTGAGTCTAGATGAATTCGATATGTCCCAGAACGGCATTTCTCATCTGAATATCGAAGAATGGCTAATGGGAAAGAAAGACATAGTTTTACTTTAATCGTTACAACAAAAACATAAAAATTGTCATTCAGTAACACACAGCTGATACATCAGTGGTAGATGTTTCAGCTTTTTATTTTTTGCAAAAAAATTCGCTCTTTTTAAGATAAATGTTGCTGAAGTCCTAAAAAACAGATAATGGCATCAAGTAAAGAATACCTGAACTTCATATTAGATCAGGTTTCTAATTTTAAAGGCATATCGTACCGTGCGATGATGGGTGAATACATCATTTACTACAATGGTAAAATTGTCGGTGGAATTTACGATAACAGATTTTTGGTAAAGCCGGTTAAAGCAGCAGTGGCAATGTTGCCGGATACAAAGATGGAACTGTCGTATGCACAACCCGGTGCCGAAGCTAGTGCCCAATCTGGTGCCGAAGCTAGTCCTGTACCTGGTCCCATAGCTAGTCCTATAACTGTTTCAGATATCATAAAAGGAAAAGTAACCGATAAAGATTATTATGTATTATTTGATACAATTTCCGATAATAGAAAATATGATGGCCAAATACTTTTGCTATGTCTAAAACCAAGAAGTAGAAAAGAGCTGCAAGAATTAATAAACATCAAATCTGAAACATATATGAAAACAAAGATATTAAAACCTTTATTAGAAAACAGATATTTGTGCCTAACTAATCCAGATGTGCCTAATGATATGAACCAAAAATACTACACACATCCATCTTTAATAAAAAACAGTCATAAACAAGATTAACAATATAAAAATAGAGTATTATCTATCTTAACTTAAATAATTGACTGCTAGCGTGTATCAAAGAGCCGATTATTTTTTATATGATTCGTTTATGTATCATATATTGGAATATGAACTCTAATGATATATAATAATTATGATCACTAGGGTGTGCCCTAAAGATTCATATAAAGGTGGCTATTATGGCAAGAATTGCATACATTAGAGTATCAACTGAAGATCAGAACACAGCTCGTCAAAGAGAATTATTTAAGAATCTAAAGATTGATAAGTATTACGAGGAAAAAGTATCTGGCAAGAACATCAAGGATAGACCAGAGCTTATCAAGATGATGGACTATGTAAGAGAAGGAGATGTAGTAATAGTCGAATCTATCTCTAGGTTTGGCAGATCACTTCAAGATCTATTAACTCTTATCGAACAGCTAAATCAAAAAGGTGTTCAGTTCAAATCACTTAAGGAAGGTGATATTGATACTACAACTCCAACTGGCAAACTAATCTTCTCAATATTCTCATCACTTGCTGAGTTTGAAAGAGAAACAATCAAGCAAAGACAAGCTGAAGGCATTGCTGTTGCAAAAGCTCAAGGAAAATACAAGGGAAGAGCAAAGATATCGTATGATTATAATGACTTTGTATCCTTATACAATAGATGGCAAGATGGAGAAATACAAAAGAAGTATATGTGTAAGAAGTTAAATATGTCGCTTCCTACATTGAACAGAAGAATTGCCGAATATAGAAAGAAAAAGACAAATTAGAATTTGGGAGGAGACGAAGATGGTTTCTAAAGAAAGGCTTAATGCTTTTATTGAACCATATTATATCGACAAAGATATAATGCATAACATGTGGCACATTGAGCTTGTTAGACGACAGATGAAAAAGATTGTTAATCTGGGAAAGTATAAAATTGATGAAGAAATCTTAGATTTAGCCTTGGCATTTCACGG